>JAGGXO010000053.1 GCA_021163015.1 Candidatus Bipolaricaulota bacterium | reverse complement strand
GGGGAATATACCGTACGAAGATGTCTTCAGGATCATGGCAGGATATGACGGTATCTATATCCTTGAGCTGCAAGAGAGGTTCTTCGAGAACGGCTACAGCATGCTCGAGGAGGCACTTCAGGATCTAAGAAATATGCTGGATCGGGTCAATACTGAGGAGGGGGAATTGGCGCGTTAGGTGCAAGGTTGAGAAGTTGATTGCTTCACTCGCGGAATAACGACCTCTTTTCCGTTCTTCTTCAATGTGTATCTGATGTTAAGCTAGAGCCCATCATCCTTGGTTTTGGTAAACGTCACTGGTCTGAGGGGGGGAGCGTCTAGCTTGTGCGCTGCGGAGACGCGTAGGGAGGGGGAAAAAACGACTAATGGTCACGATCAAGGACATCGCACGGGACGTGGGTGTGTCTCCGTCAACCGTATCCCGCGCACTAAGCGGTAGCCCGCTCATCAGTGATGAGACAGGGAAGAGGGTTCGCATGGCTGCGCAGCGTCTGGGCTATGAGCGAAACGAACTTGCGCGAGCGCTGGTGAAGGGTTCTTCGGAGGCAATTGGGCTGATCATCCCAGACATCACCAATACATTCTTCGCAGATATCGCCCGTGGAGTGGGTGAGGTTGCGGATGCCGCAGGATATGGTGTTATCCTGTGCAATACAAACGGGTCCATCGATCGCGAGGCGAGCTATATCCGGCTTCTACGTCGCAAACAGGTCGACGGACTGATACTGGCTACCGCTACGCTCAATGACCCATCCACACGCAGTCTCTCTCAGACTGAGACTCCGTTCATTCTCGTATCGCGCATATGTCAGGATGTGGACACATCTTATGTAATCGGCGATGACCGCGCTGGTGCGCGTCTAGCGGTTGAGCACCTTATCGGACTCGGGCATCGCAGCATTGGGTTTATCGGTGGACCAGCGAACGTTCAGTCGAGCCGCGATAGGAGAGCAACATACCGGAAGGTCCTCCGCCAACACGGGCTCTCAGCCGATGCTGCTTGGGTTTGTTACGCTGATTTTACCCAGACTGCTGGTCGTGAGGCTGGTCGCCGAATGCTTTCACTGGAGAACCGCCCCACAGCGATCTTTGCCGCCAACGATGTGACCGCGCTCGGCGTACTGGAGGCAGCGGACGAACTGGGCCTCTCCGTTCCGGAAGATCTGTCGCTGGTCGGATATGACGATATCTCCTATGCCTCTCTTCCTCGTATTCAACTGACGACCGTTTCACAGCCCACATTCGAGATGGGGAGACTAGCCACCGAGTGGCTGCTTTCTGTGCTCAGCAGCGGAGATACTATCCCATTGTATCGAGTCCTCGAGCCGCATCTTGTCGTGCGTAGTACTACTACTCATCCCGGCACCGATGATTGACCTCAGCTTTGCTCCCACCTATAATGCAAACGTTGGCAAAGAAACTGATGCGTGGTCGACGCGGTGTTCAAGGAGGAAAGATGAGCAAGCAGGTGGATGTTCTGTGCATCGGGCACATTGATAAGGGTAGGATCGTGGTTGAGGGTGAGCGGACGGATGCCACCGGAGGAGCGATCTACTACGGCGGCATGGTTTTGCGTAAGCTAGGCCTGAATATCGCTGTGTTGACGCGCGTGGCCAAACAGGACCTCGGGCTACTCGACGAGCTCAAGGCCGCCGGTGCGGAGATACTTCCGATACTGACCGAAGAGACAACCGGAATAGAGAACATCATCCCCGATCGTAATTCCGATCAGCGTACCTGCTACTTGCTCGGATTCGCCGGCACCTTCACCGTTGAAGACATCCCGCCTGTTGATGCAGGCGTCTATTACGTGGGGACGATCGTACCTGACGAGGTCGATCTGGCCTTCCTACAAGAAATCGCTTCGCGTGGGCCATTGGCCGTGGACGCGCAGGGGTTCTTGCGCAAAGAGGTGAATAAGGAACTGATCAGTGATCGTTGGGATCAGGCACTGGATGTCCTCCCCCTGATACACTATCTCAAGGTGGACAACCGCGAGGCGGCCACGGTAACCGGAGAGACGGACCGTTACAAAGCAGCGAAGATCCTCCGCGATTGGGGGGCCAAAGAGGTTGTTCTCACGCATCAAGAAGGGGTGATGGTGCAGATAGGCGATGAGGTGGTTGAAGCCCCATTCCATCCGCGGTCGCTCGCCGGACGCACCGGACGCGGAGATACCTGTTTCTCTTCCTATTTTGGCAGGCGTTTGCTGGGAGACTCTCCAGCGCAGGCGGTACGCTTTGCCGCTGCCCTCACGACTCTCAAGCTGGAAGAGCCAGGACCATTCCACCGGGACCTTTCTGAAGTGACGGAGATGATGAGCAAGCTCTAGTGGTAATACCTATGCTTGCCAAAGAAGAATGAATACAAACTACAAGCTGTTTGCTCTTGACGTTGATGGGACTCTGCTAGAACGCGACGGGACGCTTGCCCCATCGACAAGGGAGGTTCTGGTGCGGCTCTCGCGACACAGTCGAGTCACGCTTGCTACAGGAAGATCCGTTAGCGCGGCCTCGCCATGGATCGATACACTGGGGATAACGACCCCAGCCATCCTCTACCATGGAGCGGTCGTCTACGATACGCTTACGAAGCGAGCGCTTCATGAAGAACACGTTCCAGGGGACCTTGCCCGTAAGGCATTCGCCGTGGCACGCGACTTCCCGGTTCAACCTCAGATCTATCGCTCTCTTGATGACCCGCTCGTTTACGTGATGGAAGTGACGCCCCAAATTGAAGCGTTTTTCGCACGGGAAGGTCTATCAGGTAAGGTAATCGAGAACGAAAAGGAAGTTCTCGCGGTAGAACCGATCAAGATGCTGTTCATCGGCGACCCTGCTGAGCTTCCGTACTTTGAGGACGAGCTACGCAGGGTAGCCCCCGAGCTTACCATTATGCGTTCGGAGAAGAAGTACGTGGAGGTCCTTCCCCCCAGAGCATCGAAAGGTAACGCACTTGCCTGGCTCTGCGAGTACTTGGATGTCCCTCTTGAGCGCACAGTGGCCGTTGGAGACCAGATGATCGATCTGTCGATGATTGAGCGAGCCGGACTAGGGGTGGCGATGGCTCATAGCGGGCCCGAGCTGCAAGCACATGCTGACGCGGTCATATCTCAGATGAGCGAACTTGAAGCACTACTCTAGGAGCACAGAATGACTCATAAGAGTTTCCCCCTTGGATTAAACGGCGCAACTATCGCACAGGCAAACCTGGAATCGGGCTTGACTGTGGCAAAAGACGCCGGATTCTCATACTATGAACCGCGCATTCCTGCGCTTATTGACTGCGAAGAGCATGGCTGTCGAGAACGTGCGCTGGCTAGTCTTCGTGATACAGGTCTTTCGTGGCTTCCGCTGAATGCTCTCGAAGGCCTATTTGAGCTTACGCCTGATCGTTTACTTGCGCGTGGAGAGGAGATCTTCTCTCTTGCTGAGCGGTTCAACGTACATCAAGTGATCATCGTCCCCGGAAAGGGAAGGCCCTCCTTTTTCGCTGCGCAAGAGCTCCTGGCG
>JAGGXO010000121.1 GCA_021163015.1 Candidatus Bipolaricaulota bacterium | reverse complement strand
TGCAACGGTGATGAAGGAGATCCGGGAGCGTTCATGGACCGCTCTCTTCTTGAAGGCGATCCCCATGCGGTGATCGAGGGGATGACAATTGCTGCATACGCTGTGGGAGCAAGCCGAGGTTACATCTACATTCGCGCTGAGTACCCTCTTGCGATCAAGAGACTACAAATAGCGCTTGCCGCGGCTCGCAAGGCTGGCCTTCTCGGAGAGGACATCCTTGAGACAGGGTTTTCATTCGATATCGAGGTGCGGATGGGCGCAGGCGCGTTTGTTTGCGGCGAAGAGACCGCTCTCATCGCCTCCATCGAAGGGGAACGCGGAATAGCGCGTGTGCGCCCTCCCTACCCGGCAGTGCGTGGCTTATTTGGAATGCCGACCCTAATAAACAATGTAGAGACATGGGGAAACATCCGCCATATCATCCTCAACGGAGCCGATTGGTTCCGTTCGATCGGAACTGAAGCGAGTCCAGGCACAAAGGTCTTCGCCCTGTCCGGAAAGGTGCAGAACACCGGCCTTGTGGAAATTCCTATGGGAATGACGCTGCGCGAACTGATCTTCGGTATCGGCGGCGGAGTTCCAAATGGCAAGAAATTCAAGGCCGTTCAAACAGGTGGACCATCCGGCGGATGCATCCCAGAGGAGTTCCTCGATACACCGATTGACTACGAGTCGCTGAAGGAATTGGGAGCGATCATGGGATCCGGCGGGATGATTGTAATGGACGAGGATAACTGCATGGTCAACATCGCCAAGTTCTTCCTCGAGTTCACGAGCGATGAGTCGTGTGGTCAGTGTGTCCCATGTCGTGTGGGCCTTCGGCGGATGCTCGATATCCTGAAGCGTATCACAAGTGGCAACGGCAGGATGGCCGACCTCGATCTGTTGAAGCATCTGGGAAAGATGATAATCGAAACCTCTTTCTGTGGTCTGGGAAAAACCGCACCGAATCCAGTCCTATCAACCCTTAAGTACTTCCATGAGGAGTACAGAGAGCATATCGAAGAGAAGAAGTGTCGCGCCAAGGTGTGTACCGATCTCATTACCTATCGCATCGATGGGGAGGTGTGCCGCGGATGCGGCGTGTGCGCCAAGAATTGCCCCGCCAAAGTGATAGCGGGTCAGCTCGGGAAGCCACCATACGTAATTAACGAAGAGGCGTGTATCCGCTGCGGAACATGCCTTGAGGTTTGCCCGTTCGGTGCGGTTAAACTGGAAAGCGGGGCTCTGTAAAGTGCCGAAGCGATCGAGGAGGTTAATGTGCAGAGACTACTCGAAAGGTATCCGCCTGCGCGTGAGCATCTATTAGAGATGCTGCATGATCTGCAGGATCAGAATCCGCAACACTACCTGAGCGACGACGCGATGGCGGCGGTTGCCTCGTATCTGGGATTGACGCTCTCCGATGTCAAGGGCACAGCAAGCTTCTACTCAATGTTTAGCTTTGCCCCACGAGGTAGACACATCATTCGCATCTGCGCCTCTCCCCCGTGTCAACTCTTGGGAGCAACAACTATCCAAGCCAAGCTGCGGGAGAAGCTCCACGTGGCAGTCGGAGAGACGACAGCCGACGGCGCATTTACGTTGGAGACCACAAGCTGCCTGGGCGTATGTGGGGTTGCCCCAGCGATGATGATTGATGATGAGGTCTACGGAAACCTCACGCCTGAGCGGATTGAAGTGATCATTGACAAGATGAGGAGGGAAGATGAAGCTAGTTAGAAGCCATGTATTGGTCGGCATTGATGCCGATTCCCTCCTTGCTGGCGCAAGGCAGGTTGAACAAGATCTCATTGAAGCCGTCGCTGATGCCGGACTGACTGATGAGGTTCAGGTGTTGGAAACCGGGAGCCTGGGTCTAGTTGGACAAGGGGTCGTAATTGCGGTCTACCCCGATAGGATCATGTACGCTGGCGTGACCAGCAACGATGTGGCAGATATCGTGCAAGAGCACTTGCTCAAGGGGCGCGTTGTGCAACGCTTAGCGGTTTCATTACCAACCGTTAAACCGATCAGGCTGGGAGGAATCGGGCTGACCCACGAGCAACCCCGTGTCGTGTTACAGAACTGCGGTCGAATCGATCCAGAGAGTCTCAACGAGGCGATCGCAGCCGGAGCGTACCAAGGCATTGCAAAGGTGATCGAGGAAAGCCTTTCTCCCCAGGATGTGGTGCAGATTGTGAGCGACTCCGGCCTGCGCGGTCGTGGCGGCGCTGGATTTCCCACGGGAAAGAAGTGGTCATTCACTGCTTCTGGCCCAGAGAAGTACGTTGTCTGCAACGCCGATGAGGGAGAGCCCGGAACGTTCAAGGATAGGCTGATCCTGGAGGGCGATCCACATCGACTGATCGAAGGGATGATTCTCGCCGGCTATGCAATCGGGGCACATCACGGGATCGTTTACATTCGCGGCGAATATGCTCTCTCCATCGAACGCATGCAAAACGCCATTCATCAAGCGTACGATCAGGGCCTGCTCGGAGAGCACATCCTCGATTCGGATATTTCATTTAGTATCTCAATCACGAAGGGAGCAGGGGCCTACGTCTGTGGAGAGGAGACGGCGTTGATCGAGTCGAGTGAGGGGAAGCGCGGCTTCCCACGGTTGAAGCCGCCGTTCCCTGGGGCAGTCGGACTACATGGAAAGCCGACCGTGGTAAACAACGTCGAGACACTGGCCAACGTAGCTCCCATAGTCGCTCATGGAGCCAAGTGGTTCCATACTCTGGGGACGAAGACCTGCCCAGGGACCAAGGTGTACACGATTCTCGGACATGTGGCAACGCCTGGCCTGATCGAGACGGAAATGGGGACGACGCTGCGGGAGATCATCTACAAGTACGGCGGCGGGATGCGCGGAGGGAAGCGATTCAAGGCAGCATTGATCGGAGGGGCCGCCGGAGCGTTCGTTGCTGAAGACGGGCTAGATATTCCCATGGACTTCGATAGCCTGCGCGAGTACGCGGCAGTCCTTGGTTCAGGAGCGATCCTCGTTCTCGAAGAAGGAACATCGATCGTTGAGCTGCTGCGCGGGATCCTTCACTTCTTCCGCCACGAATCGTGCGGCCAGTGTGCCCCATGTCGGGTGGGAACGCAGAGGCTCGTGGAATTCATCGATCGCATCTCGCTGGGAAGGGGGACAAGCGATGACCTTGACCTTCTGGTTGATGTGGCGGCGATCATGCGCGACACATCGTTCTGTCCGCTGGGACAATCACCAATCCTGCCAATAGAGAGCGCACTTCGAGACTTCGGCACGGAGTTTCGTGCACGGATTCGCACAACTACTGAACAAACCGCGTAGCGAGACAGCAAGGAGAACACTATGCCAGATATAGTCAGTATCAAGATCGACAATGTAGAAGTAAGGGCTCCCGCAGGAGCGAATCTCTTGCAGGTGGCGCGCGACAACGGGTTTGATATCCCCGGCCTGTGTTACCACCCCAAGGTGAGCGTCACCGGCGCCTGTCGCCTGTGTATAGTGAAGATCGCTGGTCGACCGGGGATGGTCCCCGCGTGTACGGTGCAAGCCACAGATGGATTGGTGGTGACGGCGTTTGATGAGGAACTAGAATCGATGCGGCGGATGCTGATCGATCTTCTACTCTCTGAGCACAACTGCGACTGCATGACCTGTGAATCGGCGGGAAACTGCGAGCTGCAGGACCTCGCCTACCGCTACGGCCTGGACAATCGAAGCCGGAAGTTTGTTGCGCGGGAGAGGGTTCTGCCCGAGCCGGACACCTCCTCCCCAGTTCTTGCGTACGACCCATCCAAGTGCATCGTTTGCGCCCGCTGCATCAAAGGGTGCGAAGAGGTACAGGGTAAAGGCGTGCTCAGCTTCGCCAACCGTGGACTGGAGACAATCGTCACCGCCGGGCTCGGTGACTGGGCAACATCAGAGTGTGATGGCTGCGGCGAGTGTGTGCAACTCTGCCCGACCGGCGCCATCATCGAGAAGCTTCCCGAGCGCCCACCGCGAGCGTGGGAAGTGAAGAAGATCCAGACCACCTGCTCCTACTGCGGCGTTGGCTGTCAGCTTGAGATGTGGGTAAAGGACAATAAAGTTATCAAGGTCCGGGGGGCGGAAGCTGTACCTAACTACGGTTCAACGTGTATCAAGGGTCGGTTTGGGCACACGTACATCGACAAGTTTGACCGCTTGACCACGCCGCTCATCCGACGCAATGGAAAGCTCGAACCGGCAACGTGGGATGAGGCCCTTTCCGCAGTACAGAATGCTCTCCTCAAGATCAAACAGGAGCACGGTGCCGACGCAATTGCGGGACTGGCCTCGGCCAAGTGCACGAACGAGGAGAACTACCTATTCCAGAAGTTCATCCGGGCAGCGCTAGGAACGAATAACGTTGACCATTGCGCCCGTCTCTGTCATGCCTCCACTGTGGCCGGCCTTGCCGCGGCGTTCGGCTCCGGAGCGATGACTAACTCCATCGCCGAGCTGGAGCACGCAAAGTGCATCCTCGTCACCGGATCCAACACCACCGAGACGCACCCGGTGATCGGCGCTCTCATCCGCAAGGCGGTGCACCAACATGGGGCGAAGCTGATCGTCGTCGATCCGCG
>JAGGXO010000007.1 GCA_021163015.1 Candidatus Bipolaricaulota bacterium | reverse complement strand
GCCCAACCAGTACCGTGAACGCACCATCGTCCACCTGTAGGTCGATCTCCTTCACCGCGACAAAGTCACCAAACTTCTTCAATACTCTGCTCAACGCTACTTCTGCCATTGAACCTCCTGTTACACGTTTTGTCTTCCGATTCATCCCCACGCGCTTCTGTCCAACTAAGATACTATCACAAATCACCGCCCAAAGAAAAGAGATCCCTCATTATGCGTTAACGGGGTGCAATCTTCGCTTCCTCTGCGACAGACAGATCAAGCTCTTCTTCCCCTTGCCATCAACGTACACGTCCAATCCTTCCTGGAAATGAACGTGTCTGACGAAGGCATCAGAGTAGACGGTCTCCTGTTGATTGAGGAGTTCCCGGCTGAAGTAGTCACCGCCGCTTTCATTAAGCGGAAGATAAAGAACGCCGCTTGCTACCATGTCAGCGTAGAAGTGGGTGCCATACGAGAGCTCAGGAGAGAACGATTCCGTCGCCATTTCCACAATCACGGATGCGCCGGCGATCTCTCCGTACTGAACAGGCACGCCGAGTTGCGGATTCGACGTTCCCCACCTTCCTGGGCCAATCAGTACGTATTCCTTGCCATCCAGATCCTGATCGATCTTCCCAACTTGCCTAGCAATCGTGTGTGCATTTTCCCATCGATACGTGGATGGATCGACGAAGATCAGGTCATGAATCTTCCTTCGCATTCCATTTCCCAGTACACGCTGGCTACTGAGCAGCATCTCGCTCTGAGAGACCGCGGGGACTCGTATTCTGCGGTGCTGAGACCTCCCTCCAAGCGGACGGGCTTGCAGGAGGTAGAACAGGGGACCGCTGTTGTTGTTTGCTGTGGGAAAATTGACCGCAAACTCGATGTCGATCGGGCGCTCGAACAGCTGTTGCAAGCCAGCAAGCAGTTCGCGCAACAAAGGTGTGAACGGCATTATGTTCGTCTTGCCGATGAATCGATCGAATGACGCAATGTACCTTCCTCCGGGAGGAAGAGCTGAGACAGGCTCACTCAAGACACCCTCAGAGTCAACTACAGAACAAACCTCGCGCAGCAAAGGGTTGTCCAGCAAGGGTAGCCGCGTCTGGCTGAGCCCCCCCGTCTCCATATCGAGCACGTCTACCGTCTCCTGGGAGTACTGGATGATCGCCCGTTCATCCGATCCCTCTGGCCTCAACCCGGGGAACTTGGGAGAGAAGACACGAGCATACTCGCGCCCAACCGCTCTTGTGCCGACTCCAACCACGAGTCGAGCGACCCCATCCTCCGAGCGCAACCGGTCACTCCAGGGATAGAAATTGAGCGAGAAACCAACACCACCGATCAGTGGATAGAACAGGTTCCCTTGATAGTGCTGTCCGATCATGTTCTGAATCAGGATGGCCATCTTCTCTTCTCTCCAAGGAAGGCCGTGTCGCTTGCGATACGCACGAGCATTCTGACCAAAGGTCGAGGCGTAGACGCGCTTGATCGTAGCAATTAGCCTCTCCAAACGGGCTTGGTCGCCACCTGTGTTGCTCAAGAAATCAGAGAGATAGATTCCAGCAAAGGAGTGCTCGGCGTTATCTTCCATCAGAGAAGACGATCGCACGACGAGCGGCCGGTGTTCGTTTTTCAGGGCTTGCGCAAGGGCATCACGAGCTGCGGAGGGAAACTGAGCCGACGCGAACAGTTCTTCTAGGCTAGTTCCGCCAAGTTTCTCATTACATCTGGCAAGGACGGCCTCATTCAAGCTGTTCGCAGCCATGAACTCATCGAACACATCTGTCCCCAGGATAAGAGAGTCCGGGAAACGAATAAGATCGTCGTGAGCGCTAAGCTTCCCGCCCTTCGCGAGATGATCGATCACAAAAAGCAACCCGCGCGCCTTCCCACCGATTTGCCCTTTTCCGATCAGCTTGACGTTTTGGGGCATGGAACTGGATGCGAAGTGGTAGCCTCCATGTTCACCTCGACCGAAGTGAAAGAACTCCGATCTTGACCACGCCTGCGCTGTTTGTCTATTCAGGGGAGTCTTTCTCATGCGCATTAGCATACCCAGACATCACTCCTTCTGCCAGCCGTGGTGCCGGTGGCCCAGATCTGTATCCTTTGCTGGTCAACCCGCTGTAATCTGAGGAAGAATGGCAAGAATCGTCTTCGCGTCGCAGATCTCTCCCTCTGTAATCATGTACATTAGCTCGGAAGCCGAAAACGATCGACATACATCTATTTCTCTTGGGTCAGGGAAGGATTCCTTGAGGAGCTCGCCTGCTTGGTAGAGCGTCACAGCTTCATCGGTGAATCCGGGCGAGGAGAAGAAGGAGATCACACGACGCCACTGTCTTGCGGTGTAACCTGTCTCTTCTCGAAGTTCCCTCTTTGCCGACACGAGTGGATCCTCTCCGGGATCGATCAGACCGGCAGGGATCTCCCAAAGAAACCTGCCCACGGGATGGCGATACTGCCTAACAAGGAGAATCCTCCCATCCGCCAAGACTGGGAGGATTCCGACAACTCCGGCATGAAGGACAATCTCGCGTGTCTTCTTGATGCCGCTTGGAAAATGAAGCCGATCAACCACAAGGCGAAGGAACTTACCGGTGAATTCCTCACGCCGATCAAGCACGTCAGGGATGTACTCTATCGAATTTGCCTCATCTCTTCCGTCATCTGACATGGATCCTATCCAGCTCTAAGGTCTGAACTGAGCGGCGTTATATCCTGCATCGAGTGCCTTCACGTTCAACTGGATGAACTTACTCTTTCCTCCCTTCTCCAACATGTGGGCCATTGCATCCTTCACAACCTCTAGGGTCACGGCGCCGGTTGCCTTAAGGTAGCCACCCAGTGCGATCATGTTGATTGCGCGCATGTTGCCCACGCTGGCTCCGAGATCATTCAGCGGCAGCTTGGTGACCGCCAAATCTTCTCGCTCTATGTCGCGATCGATCAGAGAGGAATTGACGATTATCGCACCGCCACTGGCGACCGTGCGCTCAAACTTATCGAGAGAAGGGAGGTTCATCGCGATAAGGGCCGTGGGCTCGTCAACGATCGGCGAACCGACGCTCTCCTGCGCCATGACTACCGTGCAATTTGCCGTTCCCCCGCGCATCTCCGGCCCGTACGACGGAAGCCACGTTACCGCGAGTCCACTATCCATTGCCGCTTGAGCAAGGATCTTCCCCGCCAGGATCACGCCCTGCCCTCCGAACCCCGCAATGACTACTGACCGTTCCATTCCTACCCCCTATCTACCAGATCGCCAAGGGGATAAACCTTGGTGACTACATCAGCAATGTGTTTGCTCGCTTCAACCGGTTTCATGTGCCAGTTCGTCGGGCACGTGGAGAGAACCTCCACGAGCGAGTAGCCTTTACCTTCTACCTGGTTCGTGAACGCCTTCTTGATTGCCTTGGTCGTATCGATAATCCGCTTTGTGTCATAGAGTGCCTGGCGCGTTACGTACACTGGCGCGTCGAGCTGAGCGATCATCTCAGAGAATCGTATCGGATAGCCAAACAACGCGGCATCACGCCCTCCAGGCGTGGTGGTTGTCTTCTGCCCAACAAGCGACGTTGGAGCCATCTCGCCGCCGGTCATCCCGTACACCTGATTGTTCACGAAGATGACGGTTATATTCTCCCCGCGGTTTGCGGCGTGAATCGATTCGGCCGTTCCGATACTGGCAAAGTCTCCATCCCCTTGGTAGGAGAGGACGATTAATTTCGGGTCGGCACGCTTGATCCCTGTCGCAACAGCGCTGGCGCGACCATGCGCCACTTGCACTGCATCGCAGCGGTACCACAGGTAAGCAAAGACAGAACAGCCCACAGGGGCGATGATGACTGTCCGCTCTGCGATCTCTAGCTCATCGATCGTCTGCCCGATGATGCGCGTCAGGATCCCGTGCTGGCAGCCGGGGCAATAAGTCGAGCGAACATCCGTCAGGCTCTTCGGACGCGAGAACACCTTCACCATGTTATCCAAGTCAGTGGGCATATTTCTTCACCTCGTTTAGGATGCCGCGCGGTGTAGGGACCACCCCGCCCATCTCGCCATAGAATGGAGTGTCAGCGCGCTCGGCCACTGCCAGACGCACATCCTCCCACATCTGCCCGGCGCTCATCTCGACCGTCAGGACGGTCTGCACGCGCTGGGAGAGCTTCTTCAGCGCCTCGTATGGGAATGGCCACAACGTGATCGGGCGGAAGAGTCCAAGCTTGATCCCTTCATCTCTTGCCATGCGTAACACCGTCTTCGCGATTCGAGCCGTGGTGCCGTAGGCTGCAATGACGATCTGGGCATCCTCCGTCTGCGCCTCCTCGTAGCGCACCTCATCCCTTTCTATCTTACGGTAGCGACGCTGCAATTCCAGGTTCATCTGCTTGAGGACCTCTGGATCGAGGTCGAAGCTCAGGATGATGTTCGGATCCCGTCCCTTCGCCCCGGTCGTCGCCCACTCCTTCTTCGGAAGCGTGGTGATATCTACAGGGTCAGGCAGATCCACGGGTTCCATCATCTGCCCAAGCATTCCGTCGGCCAGGATCATCACCGGCGTGCGGTACTTGTCTGCCAGATCGAAGGCAAGCATCGTCAATGTCCCCGCCTCGGGGACGGTCGACGGACCAAGGACAATCATGTGGTAGTCGCCATGCCCTCCCCCCTTTGTCGCTTGAAAATAATCACATTGCGATGGGGCAATGTCACCTAGCCCGGGGCCGCCGCGTACGACATTGACTATCACCGCAGGGAGGCTCGATCCAGCAAGGTACGATATTCCTTCCTGCTTCAAGCTGATTCCCGGCGAAGACGACGAGGTCATTGTTCGCACACCTACCGATGCAGCTCCGTAGACCATGCTTATCGCAGCAAGCTCGCTCTCTGCTTGTACGAATGTTCGGCCAAGCCTAGGCATGTTCTCCGCCATGTGCTCAAGAAGCTCGGCTTGCGGGGTGATCGGGTAGGCAAAATAGCACTGGCAACCGGCACGTATCGCCGCCTCGGCAATCACCTCGTTACCCCTCATCAAGACCTTCTCTCCCATTATCCCCTCCTAGCAGAACCCTCTCTTGAAAGGCTCAGGTGGTGATCTTCTCCCTGTACACCTCAATCGCAACATCAGGGCAAGTCAGAGCACAGAAGGCACAGCCAACACACGCCTCTGGATTCTCTGCGTAAACTACGTTGTACCCACTGCGATTGAGTTGTCCTGAATAGGCAAGCACCTGATGCGGACAGGCGGCAATGCACAATCCGCAGCCTTTGCAGCGCTCCTTGTCGATCGTAACCATCCCTCTTGGCATGGTGACCTCCGTTCTATGACTTGTTGTTGTAGAACTCCTCGCTCAGCCGCTTACCACGATTCTTACGCAAGCGGGCAAGCCCGTGTTCGGCCTTGGCAATCCACTCCTCCATCCTCTCCTCGATGGATGGGAACTCCTCAGTAGGCCGCGTGGGTGTGCTGTGAGAAGAGTAGTTGGTCAATTCGTGATTCAAGCGAGCGAATTCCTTGTCGAAATCGCCTATATTGGAGTCTCCTGATTGTTGCTCTATGGAGAGCTCGTAACTTCCATCATTCTGCTGCACGCCAATTGACACACGCACCTGCGTGCCAGAAGCAAAACGCGCCATCATCTTATCAATCGACAGTAGGGCAGACGCGTGAACAATGCCGATCTCTTCATCAGTCAGGGAAACAACGAGTCCCTTCTCTGATACCTCAACGATCCTTCCAACTACCGTCTTGCCAATCTCTAGAGACATCGGTTCCCCCAGTTCTAGGGATCACCCTTTCCGTCCTAGCAGACAAGGGAGATTCTCAACGCTACGTCAGACAACCTTCTTGACCTTTCCCGACTTGATGCAGCGCGTGCACGCGTTGATCCACACCTTCTTCCCGTCGACATAGGCGTGAACCCGCTGTATATTTGGCATGCGCATGCGCCGTGTGTGACGCATAGAGTGGCTTACCTGGTTTCCTGCCGACGGTCGCTTGCCGCAGACATCACAGACTTGAGACATCAAACTCACCTCTCCTAAGACTTCTTATTCATTCTCGCCAGTACTGGCTCAACGTATGCTGGCTCGAGATTGTAAAGCTGATCCTGCGAGAAGCTCCTCATCCCGAGCTGAGCAATCGATGCCGCGGATTGGCGGTTAAGCTCATCCGGTGCACACTCAGCAAAAGCACATTCTCCTAAACGATCACGCAGGCCAGCGACGCCGCTTCCGATCACTCGTAGCAGCCTATTCTCTGCACAGATTCTCTCTACCAGGTCATCTCCGGAGATGACCTCTGCCCTATGCAGCGACCGATCACCGGCGAACCACTGTGCGTAGTACAGGTCGCGTCGGTTCTCTATGACAACACATACCCGCGTGTGTTCATTGGACACGATCCGCGCGCGATACACGCTCCACCCATCGATTCCTACCAGAGGGATTCCTGCTGCTTGACAGATTCCCTTGGCTGTCGCCAGGCCGATCCTCAGACCAGTGAAAGATCCCGGGCCACTGCTCACACTTACGAGATTGACATCACGAATGCTTAGTGCGTGCCTGGCAAGAGTGACATCGATCAACGGTAGAAGCTCCTCTGCGTGCTGCAGAGGAGACTCCATCATCACTTCTGTCAGCGTTTCCTCGTCTTTGCACAACGCTACTCCGCCGCCAGCCGCAGACGTATCTATGCCCAGGGTTATCATTCCAATACAATGGTAATTCCGCAGGCGCTTGTTTTCAAGTAACGATCGGCCCTTGCGGCTCATCCAATGTGGCAAGAACGCCACGTGCGCATTCGATATCGCGCTCAATCTGCTGCCGCAGCAGTTTTAAGGTTGCAAAGTGTTGATCATCGCGCAGTTTCTGTACCAAATGAATCTCCATGATCTTCCCGTATAGATCGCGAGTCGCGGCGCGATCTCGCTCGTCAAACTGGTCACCGCCTGCAATTAGATGCACTTCAATACGTCGATCGGTTCCGTGCACCGTCGGACGAGTTCCTACGTACAGCAGCCCAGGGGACCAGCCTCCGTTCCAGAAGGCGTGTGCAAGATAGATACCATCACTCGGAAGAAGAATGCGCTCATCGATCGCAAGGTTGGCAGTCGGGAAGCCAATCTTCCTCCCCAGGCGATCTCCGTGCATTACCCGGCCTACAAGAATCGGATGCCGCCCGAGGAGAACAGCAGCGTCTTCCACTCTCCCCTGCGAGATAAGCTGACGAATGCGCGTGCTGCTCACGGGCGAGCCATCAATAACAACAGGAGGAACAACAATCGTGGCTGTGGATTCCTCATTACAGATTTTTCTCAAGAGGAACGTGTCGCCCGTCCGATCGTGTCCAAAGCGGAAATTACTTCCGACGACGATCACTTTTGCCTTTAGGTGTGCGATAATGATGTCGCGAATGAAGCTCTCGGCGCTTATCCTTGAGACGTCCTCAAAGCTGACCCTCTCCACTCGGTCGACATGACGGATCAGAAGCTTGAGCTTAGCCTCCTCGGAAAGAAGCAATCCCCGCGTCTTTGCCTGCACGGTCAGTCGTGGGGGAAAGACGAATGCATATGCTATGCGCTGTAGGCTCTTCTTGGAGGCTACATCGTTCAGTCGGTCGAGGATCCGCTGATGACCAATATGAACCCCATCAAACGTTCCGATCGCTACAGCACTCTTTGCTCCTTTTCCCTTGGACATCATGAGGAAATGGTAACGGAAGTTCCGCCCTTTGTCAGCGAACGTGTAGTCGTGGTTGACCGCCATGATCCTCCTCCTGTAAGATCTACGCATAATGCCGACAGAGCGAATCATAGAGCTGCAGCCTTCAGATGAACCCACATTTGTGAACCTTCGCCCCGGACAACTCGATGATTTCATCGGCCAGGAGGAGATCAAGGAGAAGCTGCACATCTACATTGCAGCAGCGCAGGGGCGGGAGGAACCGCTCGATCATGTGCTCTTGCACGGGCCACCAGGGCTTGGAAAGACAACTCTCGCGCAGATCATCGCCTCTGAGATGGGGGTGAATATTCGCACCAGCTCCGGGCCGGCGATCGAGAAGGCGGGTGATCTAGCATCGATTCTGACCAATCTCAAGCCGCACGATGTCTTTTTTATCGATGAGATCCATCGCCTGCGCAGAAATGTCGAGGAGATCCTCTATCCAGCGATGGAAGACTACAAGATCGATATCATCCTGGGGGAGGGTCCAAACGCTCAGTCGTTGCGCATCGACCTCCCTCCGTTCACTCTCATCGGAGCCACCACCCGCGCTGGTCTGATATCGGCGCCGATGCGCGACCGGTTTGAAGTTGCGTTTCGCCTCGAATTCTATCGGATAGAGGAGTTGCAGCAGATCATCATCCGCGCTGGGAAGCTCCTCGGCATAGAGGTCACAGAGGATGGAGCGCGTGAGCTCGCTCGTCGATCGCGGGGGACGCCGCGGATCGCCGTTCGCCTGTTGCGCCGCACACGCGATGTCGCGCAGGTCAGGGGAAAGAAGAAGATCGGGGAAGAGGTAGCCAAACGATCGCTGGAACTTCTGCGGATAGATGATGTCGGGCTGGATTCGCTGGATAGGTCCTTGCTTCGGGCAATTGTAGTCAAGTTTGGCGGTGGGCCGGTGGGCCTCGATACGCTGGCTGCTTCGCTCTCCGAGGAGAAGGACACGATAACCGACATGGTTGAACCGTACTTGCTGCAAGAGGGATTCATCCAGCGCACTCCCCAAGGGCGAGTAGCTACCGAACGCGCCTACAAGCACATTGGAAAAGAGAACCCTGATCGATTGTTCTAGTCGGCACCCAAGCGCTTGTATAGATCCTTGATGTTGACGAGGAACTCTCGCACCACGCCGACGAATCGCCGCCAATCATAGATGAGAGCAAGCCCGATCCACGCAATGTAGATGTAGGCTGCTTGCGGGGCGCAAAAATAAGCGACGACAAGTGGAAGCGCAACTAGAGGAAAAGCAAACGACATCGTAACGGACTTCGACTGGAACATAACGATGAACAGCGCAGCAACCGCCACGTAGATCGCCGCAGGAATAACGGGCACAAATCCAGCCATCACCAGATAGCACAAAGCGGCGAAGACCATCAACATATCGAAGGCAAACTCGTGCTCACCCACCCAAGTGGGTCCCTTGCGCTGACGACGCGCAAGCCGTCCGTCGAGGATATCCGTCGTCCATCCGATCATTGTGAGGAAAACAACCCAGCCGAGCGCACGTGGGCCAAGAAAACCAAGGGCAATTATCAGTGCAGCGATCACGCCCCGCGATGCCGTGAGAATATCAGGAGCCCTAGTCATCTCTGTTCACCATACAAGCATTATAGTGCGTTTGCCGCCTCAGTGGCAAACAGCGATCATGTAGGCTTCCCCCAGATGGTCGGGAAAGCAATCCCCGCAAGGATCATCCCGCTTCCCACCCACTGCCACAGGCCCAGCGTTTCGCCCAGCAGAAGAAACCCAAACAGACCAGCGAAGACTGGTTCCATTGTCAGGATGATTGCCGTGTACGAAGCGCTGGAGGATGACTGGAACCTATTTAGCACGTACAGCGCAAGAGCCGTGGCAAGGATGCCCGTCACCAGGATCGCCTCGACGAGCATGCCGGATATGGCAGGGACCGTCCTTTCAATGCTCAGCGTTCCAATCAGGCTCAAGAGACCGACGACCCCAACTTGCACAAGGAGGAGTTGGCGATAATCGGTGTGCCGGACGAAGCGGTCGACGAGGATGATGTGTGTGGCGAAGCTGACAGCGCAGGCTAGGCTGAGCACGTCGCCCTTATTCAACGCCCCAATCTGCCCCCTCCCCACAACAAGTAGGAAGAGACCTCCCGCTGCAAGCAGAGCTCCAAGCCAAGCCGACGCACGAATGCGTTTGCGCAACGCTAAAGACGAAATAATCGGTACGATCACTACGGACAATCCAGTCAGCAAACCGCTCTTCGTCGCTGTTGTGTACACGAGGCCCCATGTCTGAAAGAGGTATCCCAGGAAGAGAGCGATTCCCACTACCGCTCCACGGGTAAGAGAGAGTCGATCAATCTCCCGAAATGTCCTATGCAGTAATATGGACAGAACGAGGAAGGCAATGCCAAAGCGAGCCGCGAGAAAGGACAGTGGCCCAACCTCCGTCATCCCTTGCTTGACGAGGACGAATGTCCAGCCCCAGATTACGGTTATCGATAGGAGAGCAAACGCGGGCAGGCTCTTCACAGGAGACCCTCTGGGAGCTCTCCGCGCAAAGCGTGTGGGGGATTGCTTGTCAGGTCGACAATGGCCGATGGTACACCGGTCCCCGTCTCTCCCTCGATGAGTAGGTCGACCACGGAAAACTGCTCGATCATCATGTCGATACTTGCCAGCGGAGCCTCTCCCGATCGATTGACGCTGGTTCCAAATAGAGGTCGATCGAGCCTGAGCATCACCGATTGAAAGAACGGGTTTGAGGGGACGCGGATTCCTACCTTGCCTTCAAGAACGCTCGCCGGAGGCGCATCTTCCCTTGCGGGAAGGATGAACGTAATCGGACCAGGCAGGAAAGCACCTAGAACCTGTCGCATCTCTGTATTCAAGAGCGCGAAGCGCTCGATCGCTTCAACCGATGGAAGATGCAGTGTAAACGGCTGTGATTTCTCCCGTCCCTTCAGCCTGCGCACCAGTACAAGCGCGCGCTCGTCCCAAGGGCTACCACCGATCCCATAAACTGTGTCGGTGGGGAATATGAGTGCGCCGCCCGCTTCGAGAAGCGAGCGTACCGCGTCGTAGACCTGCACGTCGGGCTCCTTAATTACCTGCATCCTCACCGTCTCCTGTGTGCGGCTCGCCGTCTCTTCACGCTGCACTGATTGAGATCGGGTCACTATACGCTCTTACCGAAGGATCGACAAGATGAAAGGGCACGATCGATCTGCTAGTATCCTCATCACAGGGGCTTCTGCCTCATCTGTTGGACGCAAACTGCGAGGAGGATATTGATGAGCGAAGAAAACGACAAGTACCTGCATCTGCCCGATTTGGGAGAAGTGGACGAAGTGACGATAGTGGAGTGGCTGAAAGGTGAAGGGGAGAGCTTCGCCGTAGGCGATGACCTGGTCGAGGTGGAGACGGAGAAGACTACTTTCATCGTCGATGCTCCTGCCGCAGGGCGAATCGAGCGCATTTTGCGCAGAGCAGGGGAGAAAGCATGCACGGGTGATCGACTGGCGGAGCTTACCTCCCAACTATGAAACGCGTCATTCACCTCGAACTGGGTCATACGGATTACGCGCGTGCTCACGCTCTGCAACATGAGCTTCACCGCATGCGCTGTCAGGGCGAGATAGGCGACGTGGTGATTACGGTCGAGCACAACCCGGTGTTCACCATCGGGCGAAGGGGATCACGCGCAAACATCCTAGTCTCCGAGGATGAAAGAAAGCGGGCAGGGATCACCGTTTACGAGATCGAACGTGGGGGAGATATCACCTACCACGGTCCTGGGCAGCTCGTCTGTTACCCGATAATCGACCTGCGCGACTATGGCCGCGACATCAAGTGGTACATCGCGACCCTTGAGCAGGCGATGATCGATCTATGCGCCGATTACGGAGTTGAAGCTACCCGCCGCGCGCGGTATCCCGGCGTGTGGATCGGTAACCGCAAGCTTGCCTCAATCGGTGTCTCTGTCCGCCACTGGGTGACCATGCATGGTCTGGCGTTCAACGTTGACGTGAATGAGCAACACTTCGCCATGATCAATCCCTGTGGTCTTCCGATCGAGATGGTCTCCCTTGCCGATCTCGTATCGGATGATCTGCCCATGGGACGAGTCACTGAGGGGCTGCTGAAACACATGAAATCGATCTTCAGTTGGGATATCGTTGATCGAGAAGCGAGTAAGTACTTGAGGAGGCTTGATGGCTGATCGCCCGGCTTGGTTGAAGGTGAAGGCGCATACCGCTGCTGAGGCTGAGGGGATGCATGCTGTGCGCGATATCCTTTCCCGCCACAACTTGACTACGGTCTGCCAGGGCGCACGTTGCCCGAACGCAGCAGAGTGCTGGGGGGCGGGAACAGCGACATTCATGCTTCTGGGAAGTGTCTGCACGCGTGCCTGCCGCTTCTGCGCCGTTCCCACAGGAGACCCGCACGGCACAATCGATGACGATGAACCGTTGAGACTGGGGGATGCTATTGCCGATCTGAACCTCGACTACGTCGTCCTAACGTCCGTTGATCGCGACGATCTTGAAGATGGAGGGGCATCACTCTTCGCAGCCGCGATCGCAAAGATCAAGGAGCATTCACCGAAGATCAAGATCGAGGCGCTCATCCCCGACTTCTCAGGGAGTGATGAATCCTTGCGTACGCTTATTGCCAGCGCTCCCGACGTCATCGGCCACAACATCGAGACCGTACGCCGGCTCTCACCCAGGCTCCGTGATCCGCGTGCCGGTTACGACCAGTCACTGCACGTCCTTGCGCGCATAGGAGAGATCTCGCCACGCACGATAACCAAGAGTTCGCTCATGCTCGGCTTGGGGGAGGAACGAACCGAGGTGATTGAGACGCTAAGAGATCTACGTGAAGTGGGCGTGAGAGCGCTGACGCTTGGTCAATATCTGCCACCATCGCACACCGCTGCCCCGCTCGTGCGCTACGTTCATCCGGATGAGTTTTCATCCCTTGCGACTGAGGCGCGTAAGCTTGGATTCTGCTTTGTCATGTCCGGGCCGCTCGTGCGAAGCTCCTATCACGCCGCGCAGACAATACCAGCATGCTACGGCTGATCATCGACCTTGACCCGATAGATCCCTCTCTCGGTCTCGCCCTTGAGGAAGCACTCCTGGAAAGCACAAGGCACGGGCACGACGACACACTGCGCATGTGGGTGAACCATCGCTCCGTAATCGTCGGAAGATCACAATCTGTTGCTAGCGAGGTCGACCTTGAGCAGCTGCGGTCCCTCGCGATTCCCGTAGTTCGGCGGATCAGCGGAGGAGGTGCAGTCTATCACTACCCCGGAAACTTGAACGTGTCGCTCTTCATGAAGGATGGGGGCGCCCTTGGCACAGCATCAGAGGCCTACGCTGCAATCGGAAGGGCGGTTGTGGATGTGCTATCGGAGTACGATATAGACGCTCATGTGAAGGGGAACATCATCATTGTCGGCGAGAAGAAGATCGCTGGAGCTGCACAGGTCAGGCGGGGGAGAAACCTCCTTTACCACATGAGCCTTCTCGTTTCTCCATCGCAGATTCCAATTGACAACCTTCTCCTTGCCATGCAAGGAGCTTACGAACCGGTACTCGTCGCGTCGCACCCACGACCGGTCACGAGCTTGTCACAGCTATCATCGAGCCTTGGGATGCAGAATCTCATTGAGATCATTAGCAGATCACTGGCCGATCTTCTCAGGGAAGATCTAGAACAGAGTACCTACTCAAGAGAAGAGATGAAACACGCAGGACGGCTTCGCGCTACGAAGTACGGGAGCGAGGAATGGAACCTGTCTCGCTAGAAGACAAGCGGACCATCGCTTCGCAAATTGGGCGAAACGCACGCGGAGTGATTGGGATTCCTCGCCGCTGTGCCTACGGGTATCCCCAGGTGGTGACCGTCTACCCGCTGCTCGAGCGAAAGCCATTTCCCACCATGTATTGGCTCACCTGCCCGTTTCTCTTCCGGACGATCGCGTCTCTGGAGGCGGGTGGCATGATCGGTCGGCTCGAACAAGAGATTGCCGCCAATCCTGAACTTGCCAAGCAGGTAGTGCGTGCTCACCACTCCTACATCGAGCAGCGCCGCCGACTTCTTTCACCAGATGATCTTGCGTATCTTGAGGAGAGGCGAATGCTTCCCGCACTGACGCAGCGCGGAATCGGGGGAATAGCCGACTACTCGCGCATCAAATGCCTGCACCTGCATGTGGCACAGGCACTTGTAGATGAGAATCCCATTGGAAGGATCATCCTGGAATCCCTAGCGCAGCACAAGTGCCCACGAAACAACATTCTCTGCGCCTCACTCTAGCGCTAAGTCATACGCGCACTCACCGACAAGCATTAGGTAGGGATTACCAGCAACTGTAACTTCTCAACCGCACTAGCACGAAGTGATTTGCCCCACCAGGCCTTCCCGGTGGGGCAGATCAGCCAACGTCGTTTCTCTTCCTCGGATCTCTACGGATCCGCCTTGACGACAGGGGGTGTGTTCACGTTATCAACGTGAATTACGTACGAATCGGTGGCGCTTGCGCCACACGCATCGGTCACCATCAGGCTTACTGTCACATCCTCTCCTGCGCACGCACTTACTAGTGGGGCTACGAAGCAGGGTGTAGCTGAGCAAGCATCATCAAAGGTCCCAGCGGAAGCTGTCCAGTAGTAGCTAAGCGGCCCGCATTCAGGATCGGTTGCTACTGCATGGAGGATCGATGTCGTTCCTTCCTTCATCGCAAATCCTGGCCCCAGTTCTACGATTGGGGGCGCGTTCAGGTTTCGCACATGGACCGTCACGGTGTCTTCCGTGCTGGCTCCACACGTATCGATCACCGTAAGCATGAGGACGATATCCTCGCCCTCGCATGCGCTGGTGAGCGGTGCGGTGAACACAGGGCTGAGGAGCGTAGGCTCGTTCAATTCACCCTTCCCGCAGGGGATGCTCCAGTGGTATTTGAGAGCGTCTCCATCCGGATCGGATGCAGTCGCGCAGAGCTGAATTGTCGCCCCTTCATCGACAACGATGTCATTGCCCGCGTTGATGATGGGCGGGTGATTGACGTTGTTGACGTGTAATACGAAAGAATCCGTGCCCTTGGCTCCACAGTTGTCTGTGGCGACCAGCGTGACGCAGACATCGATTCCATCACAGCCATCGACCATTGGCGCCGTGTACACAGGATCGAGGCCGCCCGGATCATCGAACGATCCAAGAGGGGCACTCCACAGCACACTGACCACTCCGCAGTCCGCGTCAGAGGCACTTCCGTGTAGCTGGATAGAAGAACCCTCATCGACCGACTTCATTGCAGGCGCACATCCCACTGGAGCAGGAGGTGGCGGTGGCGCTTGCTGTGGGCAGGATGTGCATGGAGCGGGGGGTAGGCATGGCGCGCAGTCGCCCTGCATCACCTTGCCCTGCCAGAGAGTATCATCCGCGCCGTCGGTATACAGAAGATTCAAACCGTCTCCGCCGAGAAGCTTGTCGCATCCAGGGCCACCGGAGAGGACATCATCGCCGGCCTCACCCTCCAGCGAATCGTTTCCCGTATCTCCGCACAGATGGTCATCGTCGTTTCCACCGAACAGAACGTCATTGCCAGCTCCACCGCTGATGATGTCGCAGCCGTTCATCCCCTCGATGATGTCGTCTCCGTCTCCTCCGATGATGATGTCGTTTCCATCAAGCCCGATAATGAAGTCATTACCGCCAAGGCCGAAGACTAGATCGTTTCCTGCCGTTCCGTACAGGGTGTCGTTTCCTTCTGTACCGTAGATCACGTTTGTTATTCCCATTGCCGCATACTCGGGAGGGATTGCACTCTTCTTGGGTTCAACTGTGGTTGCTGCGGCAAGCGCGGAGATGAGGTCTTGTGCTTGGCTGACGTGGTAGTAGCTCCCGCCTGTGGCCTGCGCCATCCCGGTTAGGGATTCGCGCACCGCCGGATCCACATCGAGACCGATAATGTGCAACACTGCCGGGGGATCCATTGTCGCGAGCATCTGCGCAACAACAAGCGGATCGCCTCCGCACGTCTCTTCTCCATCGCTCACCAGGATGATCGTGTGATCGCCGGGAGCAGACGATAGGGCAGTAGAAGCCTGCACCAAGACATCGGCCAAAGGTGTCAACCCCTTTGCCTGAATCGCATTGATCGCTGCGATCATACCTGCGCGAGTTGCATCATCGAACGGACCAATTGGGAAGAGGGGCTGGATATCCTGGCAACTCGCTTCCCTATCTGCCTTCCCGACCCTATGTCCAAACAAGTACAACCCGACATTCGTATCGCTGGGAAGCGTCTGCCACAGGTCGACGAGAGCTGCCTTGGCCGCATCGAGCCGCGATCCATTGTCAAACGGCTTGTTCATGCTGTTTGAGGCATCGAGTATAAAGACGATGCTTTGAGTGGCTCCAAGCGCGACGACAGAGACAAGGATCATCCCAACCATCAGCAGAGCCATTAGAAACCAGATTTTGCCACGCATTATTACCTCCTTAGTCCTTTCCTCATACACGGCTCCCATCATACCAGAACAAGGGCGGCAATTTCCGTGACTAAGATCACAATTGGCCGTTCTTTCGGTGTCCGTTGTCTGGATTTAGCTTAATGCGCGTTCTGATTCCAGACAGCCCAAGAGAACGCGCCGCTTCTGAGTGGGGATAAGAGCACGTGCCTTCATGCCCTTTGCTACGCCGCAGCCCAGAATGTCACCGCGGAATGAAATAGCGAAGTAGCCGTCGTCGAGCGCACATGCGACCGGTTGGCCCAGGAGGAGCTGTTTCATGACGCTCACATCTTCGATCTCCATCCGAGATGCTGTAATGTGACCTCCCAAGATGCACAGAAAGACAGTCGTGGGCTTGAAGCCGTGAGGCATGCGGCGCAGGATACGAACTCCAGCGGGGCGGCTTGACACGATCCCTGTTGGGGTCGGTGCACTCGTCGCCCAGACCTCCTCTCCTCCCCGTTCTGTGTACGTAAGCTTGTCCAGCGCCTCACGCGCCACGCCGAAGCGCGAGGAGAAGTATGAAATGACCTCATCGTGCAGGTTTTCGCAATCTGGCAATGAACCCTCCTCCGCTGTCGACGTGATGGGGGTATATCCGTACACATCGCGAGATCTCAGGCGCATATTCCTCGCCGTTCCATGTCGTTATCCCGGCCGCTGCCGTGAGTGGAAGCTTCACTTGTTCGAGGAGGGCATCCCGCTCAGAGAGAAGATACGAGACTGTCCCTTCGTTCTCCTCGGGGGCAAACGTGCACGTGGAGTAGACAAGCGTTCCTTCGGGTTTGAGAAGATCGTACGCCCGTAGGATCAATCGCCGCTGCAGGCGAGAAAGCCGAGCGATTGCTGATCCCGTCGCCCCATCCCGCAGGGAGGATTCCTTGCGGAGCGTTCCCTCGGCCGAGCAAGGGGCGTCGAGAAGGATACGATCAAAACGTGCGTGCATCGGGAAAGACTCGCCGCGGTAGGCTGTGACAGTGGCATTTAGCACTCCCAACCTGTTGATGTTTGCCATCAGCGACGGCTGACGTTTGCCGACCGGTTCGTTTGCAACGAGCGGCCCGTGGTTGTGCATACAGGAAGCGATGTGCGTGCACTTGCCTCCCGGAGCCGCCGCCATATCCAGAATTGTCTCTCCCGGCTGCGGATCGAGGGCACGTACAGGAAGAGTCTGCACCGCCTCTTGAATATAGAACAAACCCAGCCAGTGTTCGATCGTCTTGCTGACGCTCGCTGTATCGGCGTGGAACAGGTTATCGGCCCAGGAGATGGGGGTAAGAGAGAAGCCCTTGCTCATCAGGCGGCTATGAACCTCATGCGGAGAGGCCCGTAGCGTGTTGATCCTAATTGTAAGGGGAAGCGGGCGCACACACGCTGCAATGAACTCATCCCAATCTGTGATGATCGCGCGGTAGCGTTCGAGCCCACTTCGTTTGCTCATCAGTTGAGTGTCGTGATCATTGCAGTGCCGATGATCGCGTGATCGGGGGACGATCCCTCGATGCCCGAAACCATTCCTGCCTTACGTACGGCACCCTTTGCGATCACGAGCGTTTTCTGTCGCATCTTACCTTCCAATTGCCAGCCTTTCCCCCAACCAGTGCGGGAGCCCGGCGCGATCGATCGCTCGAATTACCGATCCGATGTCGTAGGAGACGCGCTCGAAGCTTACACTCCCGTGACCATTATCAAGATCGACCACAGCATAAGCGGCTCTGGGGTCTCCGTCACGCGGCTGTCCCACACTTCCCGGATTGATCAGGTACTTGGCGCCAGGAAGGATCGATAGCCTTACGTGTGAATCGATCGATTTCACGTTACCAGCAAGGCTCATGTAGCCGCCTTGGATGTGCGAGTGCCCGAAGAAGCAAAGCTGGCGTGTGAGAGAAGAAAAGCTCTCTGTGGCAACAAACGCGTCGCGCACGTACTCCCAGAGCGGACCGCGGAGGCTGCCGTGCACGATGACAAATCCCTCCTCCCTGTGAATCTGCTCCAATTCGGCCAGATACGCCGTCTCAACAGGGGAGAGCACAGCACGTGTCCAATCGACCGTAACCCGCGCTTCTTCAGCAAAGCCGTCGATGGGAAAGACTCCGGCAACGGCAGCATCGTGGTTCCCCTGCACACTAAGAACGTCCATCTCCCGCAGGCGGGCGATCACCTCGGTCGGCCAGGGCGCGTAGTCCACGAGGTCTCCACAGCAAATGACGCGCTCGACCCCCCGTTTGGAGAGAGCCAGAAGCACAGCCTCCAGCGCGGGGAGATTTGCGTGTACATCAGATATGAGCCCGATGCGCATCATTGCGAAATGCGGTCCGTAACAGTGGAGATTGCCCTTGCCTCGAGGTTGGAACACTTCTTCTCGAGCGCCTCTGCGGTCACCCTGATCCTCTCAATCTCTTCCCCATCGTGCCTGTAGGCAAGGTTGATGCGGACGTTCAACAGAGCGGATCTCACTGCCGCCGCGGCGAGGTGCGCGGCAACGCCAACGTCGCTGACACTCTGCTTCGACCCGAGTGGAGCCAACACGCACAGGTGCTCAAGCAGGTCTATCCCGCTCTCTGCTACACGTTGTGGGACATTCGTTGCCTTGATCAGCGCTGCAGCGATCTTCGCCGGGCGAGTTTCGTCCCCACGTTCCGTGCGGTAGGCATCCATGACTGCCGAAAACGCCAGTTCATCAGCGTCACCCAGTTCAAGGAAGCCCCGTTCCAGAGAGATGAAGTGCGCAAGGAGATCTGCAAGGTCATCTGTTGGAACCCTGTTCATCGTGAGGCGGCAGACCATGCACCCCAAGTTAGATGCAAGGGCGCCGCATAACGCGGCCACGCTCCCTCCTCCCGGAGTCGCATTGGCAGAAGCTAGATCTTCCAGAAAACCGCCGATTGTGCGTGATCGCAATTCCGGCATCTGCTCCTCCTTTCAGCTGTTGTTATGGCTCTAAAATACCTTACAAGTACACATGTCTCTTCCTTCCCCATACCAATGGGGATCGATGTCAGCATAGGTAGTTCCAGAGGGGAAGAAAAGAGGGACAAGCGTATCTCGTTGTCCCCTGTGCACGGGTATTATTCCTTCTTATCCTCCATGAGCTTGCTCATGTAGGCGACTGCCTCTCCAACGGTGGCAATCTTCTCCGCATCTTCGTCCGAGATCTCCACGCCAAACTCATCCTCGAACTCCATGATCAGTTCAACCGTGTCCAGCGAGTCCGCCCCCAGATCCTCTACAAAAGACGCCTCGTCTGTAACCTCATCCGGAT
>JAGGXO010000077.1 GCA_021163015.1 Candidatus Bipolaricaulota bacterium | reverse complement strand
CTGTGCACCGATTGCTTTTGTGGGTCCTTGTCCTGCGAGTGCACTCACGATATTCAGCCCTGAATCCTTACGGATAACCACCGCTTGGTTTGACAGGTAGTACGGCTGCGAGAAGTCAATTGACTTCGCTCGATCAGCGGTGATCGTGAACCCAGATGCACCAATGTCGGCTTTGCCGCTCTTCACCGTGTCGATGATCGTGTCGAATGCGGTGTTCTTGATATTGACATCGAACCCCTCAACAACAGCGATACAGCGCATCACATCAAGGTCAAATCCGAAGAACTGTCCGTCCGCAGTTACCATCTCAAACGGTGCCCACGGAATGTCCGACGCAACGATGAACTCGTCATTTGCAAGAGCGAGACCTGCTCCCAAGAGCAAGACCATGCTCAATGCGACTACACCAACAAACAATTTCTTCATATACGACACCTCCTTAAGTACATCACCGTAGCACAATGCGCACCTCTAAGTCAAGAGCCATCCCTGGGAATCCCGAACCTGACACTTGTCCTGCGATCACCGGACAAATCTGCGAGTCTCCGCGCTCTTGTTTCCCCGCTTTGGAAGAGGCTCTTGTATACCATCCAAATGAAGCCTTAAGGAGGTTGTCATGCCGCGGATCTACGTATATTTTGCTTTACTGCTCTTGCTGGTTGGCGCGATAGCGACGAGGGCTGTGGCTGACGATCCCTGCTGCGGTCCCGATTCGGGTTTGGGATTCTCGGGGAGCGTTGGCCTTGAAGTCACATTCACTCCGATTCCGCCTTTGTCGTACAACATCGAATCGGGATTGACTCTCTCTGTGAGCGTTGCTGGCTTCACGCTGGC
Organism: Candidatus Bipolaricaulota bacterium; assembly: GCA_021163015.1. Taxonomy (GTDB): domain Bacteria; phylum Bipolaricaulota; class Bipolaricaulia; order UBA7950; family UBA9294; genus M55B144. The sequence continues at coordinate 5,640 of JAGGXO010000077.1, read as the reverse complement.
GTCGGAAACGGTCTTTGATCTCTCTGGCTTTGAATCACAGGGAATCTCCGTGGATGTTATCCTGGGAGCGGTGCAGATCGGCGATGATATCCTGTTCGATCCGTATTTCAGCTGGAATGACCTGTCCATAGCAGCACAGATCGTGGGTATCGGAATTGGAACTGATCTGATACTTGCCGACATTGGAAGCGTGCAGACACCGGAGTACACCATGGCTGCCGTGTTGAGACTATCGAGCGGAATCAATTGCGGATTCTCAATCACCACGCTCACTGGGTTTGGGGCTGTTGATCTTGTGAACATGCTTGGCGGAATCACCGCTCCGTTTTCGCATGATCTGCTCGACCTCTTCTATCATACCCAGTTCCTCTTTGCAAGCGCTCCCTCGACAAAGGTCACCGTCGTCTCCGGATTCTACTTCGAGGAAGAGCTCGTGCGTCTGCAGATGGACTACATGGGGCTTCTCTCCAGCAGCACAACATGGTTCAACTGGACAGGCTTCGCTCAGGAAGTCTTGGAGATCGGGTATCGGTTCGAGGAGCCGTCCCTTGCTCTTCTTGCAGCGATTGCTATAGATGACTCCTTCTCCGTGAGCGATCTTGACTTTATCCTGGATTTGCAGATTGATCCTGTGCGCTTCACGAGTCGCACAAGCTTCGCTGCGACTGTTCCACCGGCGACGCTGCCGATCGCGTTCTCTGGGCAGGGGTTTGCCCTCTCGTTTGCCTTGTGCGATCAGGTCACGGTAGGGTCAATAACCCTCTTCGATGCCACGTTCATGTTTGCGGAACAGGATCTCGTGATTGAAGCCACCATCGATCCCGTCAGTCTGACGAGCTTGACGACGTTTGACGCGACCGGTTTCTCCGGCCAGTGGATCGAGGCCAGAGTGACCTTCTCCGGCGTGAGCCTGTACACGCAGGCTGCGTTTGATTTCAGCGGAATAAACTCCGTCTCCTTCGGCTTTGAGCTCACGTTCTAGGACACCATGGAAGAACGGATGTCTCACGAGCAGCGGAGCATTGATGACCTCCTTACTCTCCTGGCCGCACAACCAGATAATACTGACGAGATTCGCGAGAAAATCTTGCAGCAGACGACCTTTCTCATCGATGACGTAATCGATGACGCGTTTGCCAGCAGCGGCTTCTCTCATGAGGAACTCTTCCGCGCGGGGTACCTTGGCCTTCTGAACGCGACCTACAACCTAGAGTTCTCGCGTGAGAAGGAATTCTGCGATTACGCGAGGAATCTGATTAAGGGAGAGATCAGGCAGCACATACGAAGTCATGTTAAGCACAGTGAGTTTCCGGATTGGATGAAGGGTTTGAATCGCCACATCGAAGAGACGCAGGTCAATCTTCTGCGTGAGCTTGATCGGCTGCCAACCCTTGCTGAGCTCTCTGACGCCTTGAACCTCACAGAAGAGGCAATCGCGGAGATCCTCAAAGCGCGCGAGGCGCTGAACTACGTCTCCATCAATGAGGCGCAGAGGGCGAGCGATCCCTTGCCAAGGATCGATGAGTCGAAGATCAGGAACAAGCGACCCGAGCCCTTCCCTATTCAGTATCGAATTCGAATCGCTACAGCGCTGGAGAAGCTGGGGGATCTGCAGCAGTATCTTTTCAAGAATCTCTTCACATCGGAGCACGGTCAGCAAGACGGACGGTGATCCCGAATTGAGATCTGCCACTTCCGAGCGTTTGTGGCCGATCGTGCGTGCTCTAGCGCTCCACGCTCTCGATTGGAGTGGTTGGGCTGCGTATATCCCCATTCTGATCATCCTTGGCATCACCTCACACGTGGCTGGTTGGCCCGGGATTGGACCAGATGGGAAACATCTGCAAATAACGTCAGATGTCCGCATCTTGCTGATGGTGATAGGTCGACTCACAAGCCTATCGATGTTCATCCTTGCTTGGAGACTGATCGAACGCAAGGGATTGCGTGACATGCTCTTCGGGCATTCTCTCAAGCTTTGGCGTCCGCTCATCCGCGGTCTTTCCGTGGGTGGCGGAGGGATTGCTCTGATCGTGTTGGGGATGATGGGAAGCGGATCCCTGCACCTGACATGGCAGACGGGGTCAATTCCGTCACATTCAGTGCTCACTCTTGTGGGACTGCTAATCTCCTCTGCTCTCTTGAGCCCACTCGCAGAGGAGATCGAATCGCGCGGGTACCTCTTCCAGAACTTGGCTCGCGGTTGGGGGATACCAGTTGCAACCATCATCACTGCACTTGTCTTTGCTGCGCGGCACCTGCAGAACCCTAACGCAAGCCTGCTTGGCATCATCAACATTGCCCTCATCTCGATCGCTCTAACGCTGGGGATGCTGCGCCAGCGATCGCTGTGGTATGCAATCGGGTGGCATATCGCGTGGAATTTTCCCATCCTCTTCGTGTTCGGAGTTCCGAACTCTGGCTACTCCCTGCAGGTGTTTGGTGTTGCTGGTGCAAGCATCTTTTCTCCTACACTTTCTGGCGTGACGTGGCTGACCGGAGGAGACTTCGGACCGGAGGGGAGCATCATCACCACTGCTATCATCCTCCTACAGATCCTCGCTGTGTGGATGATACCAAGAAGCGCTTCTTGACAGACAGGCCAACCTGGCCTATAGTCGACTGATGTGGAAAAGGGTCCATAGCTCAGCGGCAGAGCAACCGGCTCATAACCGGTCGGTCCCAGGTTCGAATCCTGGTGGGCCCACAGGATATGGATAAGCTGTTTGTTTACACCGATGCACATGCGCAGGGAGATCCAGGCGAGGCCGGGATCGGGATAGCAATTACAGACAAGGATGGTAACGTTGTTGAGGAGATTGCTCGTCTCATCGGACGTGCCACCTCGCAAATCGCTCGCTATCGTGCCCTAATCGAAGCTGGGCGCGCAGCCCTTGCCTATTCACCGCAGTCAGTCATCTTCTTCTCCGATGATCAACACCTCGTGAACCATCTCAACGGGGTCTTCGCCACGAGGGAGCCCCACGTGAAGCACCTACTGGGCATTGCTCGGGGTGTACTCGACAATTTTCCCCAGTGGCGGGTGAATTTCATCGATCACAACGTGAACAGGCAGGCATCGCGGCTAGTGGAACAGGCTTTTCATGATCACTCACACGCCAGACTTACCCGTGAGCACCTGGAGTTGCGCTTGTTGGCCCGTGTAGGCACTCTCGACGATGCGCGTTTGGAGGAGCTGATCGAGTTTGCCGAGAGACTAGAGAAGAGAGACTGAAGATGCGCATCGTTCTGCAGCGTGTGAGTAAGGGAGCAGTGCGTGTCGACGGCGAGACAGTCGCCTCGATTGGAAGCGGGTTGGTCCTTCTTGTCGGCTTCACACATGGTGATTCCGAGGAGACCTTTGCGCGTACGGCTGAGAAGGTTGTTGATCTACGCATCTTCGAGGACGAGAGTGGAAAGATGAATAGGTCGCTGCACGACACTTCAGGACAGATAATAGCAGTGCCTCAGTTCACCCTCTATGGGAGCACTTCAAAGGGACGCCGTCCAAGCTTTGCTCACGCTGCTGTTCCGCAGGAGGCTTCGAGGCTATTCACTCTATTTGTGGATGCCCTGCGAGAGACCGGCGTACCAGTGCAGACTGGAGTATTCGGTGCGCACATGGAAGTGGACATAGAGAACGATGGCCCAGTTACGTTCGTTCTTGAGCTTGCGCCGCCCGGCCAGAGAGGCTAAACTCTCCCTGATCATTCAGGCCACAGATAGACTACTGCAAGATGCCTCTCCCCACGGTGAAGCCTTGCGGGGTTCGTTTTGCACATAAGGAGGAATAATGGCGGTTCCCAAGTATCGTACTTCGCGTTCCAAGGGGCGAATGCGGCGGACGCACTATGGCGCGAGTGTTCTGGCGTCGATGGAATGTCCGCATTGTCACGAACTGAAGCTTCCACACCGCGCTTGCCCGCATTGCGGCTATTACAACGGCATGGAAGTCGTCGCTGCGTCCACGGAAGAAGAGTAGAGAAATAAGACCGAGGGCTGGTCCTGATCTGTTAGGATCAGCCTGAACGCTTCTTATTCTTCTTCAAATCTTGTCTTGCCCTTTCTTCTCCATCTTCTCTACCACTTTTGGTCTCTTGCTGCGTTCTTCGTCGTCTGCACTAGTCATTGACGGGTCAACCTGCTTGTGAACAGCATTCCTGCGACGTCTCTCGATGATCCGCAGAGCGAGGCTGCGGCCAAACTGGCCGACAAACCCGGCAGCCAATGCTACGAGCACCCACTTGAGAACAGTCCACACTGCGGGCGTATCAATTGAGGACAATGGTAGTAGCAGCTCTCCGCATTGGCAACTTCCAGCCTGCCATTGTTGACTTTTCCTGCTCATCCGTAGAGAATGGTATCAGGAGAAGAGAGAATGTCCGATAAAGAACGATCTGGCGACATCAACAATGATAGCCTTCGCGACCAGTGGCGTGAGATCCTGAGTTCGTTACAGGACCACATTTTGCGTGCCTGCCTTCCCAAGGATGTCCAGGCTCTCTCTCTTTTCGACAATCGGCTGACAATATCCGTGGATAGCGAGTTCAAGAAGGAATATTGCTTGCGCAAGCAGGTGAAGCTGGAGGAAGCTGTTGCGGACGTCATGGGGCCTCGAGAGGTAGTGATCGGAGAACCGCCGCTTGTTGAGCAGGCCAAGCAGGATGACCAGAAGCCGGGAACAAACGCGCGCATCATCGTCCTTGGAGTCGGGGATGGCGGTGTGAATGCTGTTGGTCGCATGAAGAAGGAGAAGCTGAAGGGCGTAAGACTCGTCGCTGTGGATACAGATAAACAAGTGCTGGGCATTGCTCACACTGATGAGACGCTTCAGTTGGCGGAGGACGTGACAGGTGGTAGGGGAGCGGGTGGAGACGAAGAGAAAGGAAGAAAGGCCGCCCTTGATTCGCGCTGGGAGATCAGTTCACTCATCAAAGGAATGGATCTTGTCTTTATTACCGCAGGGTTCGGTGGGGGAACAGGGACTGGCGCAGTCCCTGTCATCGCGAAGATCGCTAAGGAGAGTGGTGCGCTTACGATCGGTGTGGTTACCCGACCATTCACCTTTGAGGGGAGCGTACGTGCTGAGAGAGCCGAGCGTGGTCTCGCCGAGCTGCATGAGTCTGCTGATGTGCTGATTGTCATCTCCAACGATCGTCTTCTAGAGACCACGGCAAAGGGCCTGGCAGTGACCAAGGCGTTTGAGATAGCGGATGGAATTCTCCATCAGGGCGTACGTGGAATCTCCGACCTTGTTACCGTGCGTGGACTCGTGAACCTTGACTTTGCTGACATCAACAACGTTCTTTCGGGGGCGGGAGAAGCAATGATGGGTATGGGGACAGCAAACGGTGAGCAGCGCTCGGTCGTCGCTGCGAAGCTGGCGACAACAAACCCTCTTCTCGAAGGAGGATCAATCCGCGGGGCACGCAGGATGATCATGAACGTCACCGGTGGGAGTGACATGACGCTAGGCGAGGTGACAGCTGCGGCGGACCTCATACGGCGCACGGCAGCGACGGAGTGCGATCTTGTCTTTGGTGCCGTTGTGCAGGAAGGCTTTACTGACGGGATAAAGATAACAGTCATTGCTGCCGACTTCGGCGAGCCCACAGAGGAAGATACTGAGCGCAAGAAGAG
>JAGGXO010000162.1 GCA_021163015.1 Candidatus Bipolaricaulota bacterium | reverse complement strand
TTGGTTCGGCCAATCCGGACAACCCCGGCGGCTACAAGACATCCTATCTTCGCGAAGAGGTGCTCGAACGGCATAGTCTCCTCGATATTCTGGCGCGGTTCATCCATCTCCAGGTCGAAGAAAAGAGACTTGGCGGGAAGAGGGTAAAGCGCGAGGCCATGATATTTCCTCGTTACCATCAGCTCAACTGTGTACGGAAGATGGTTAGGGCGGCCCGCAAAGAAGGCATTGGCAATAATTATCTTGTGCAGCATTCGGCGGGCAGTGGGAAGAGCAATTCCATCGCCTGGCTCGCTCACCGCCTGGCGAGTCTGTATGACGAGCATGACGAGAAGGTTTTTGATTCGGTCATCGTGGTAACTGACCGAGTAGTGCTCGACCAGCAGCTTCAGAATACCGTATACCAGTTCGAGCACAAGCAGGGCGTGGTGCAGAAAATCGATATCAATTCGACCCAGCTTGCCGAGGCCCTCAGCTCTGGCGTGCCCATCGTTATCACCACGCTGCAGAAGTTCCCTTTTGTGACCGAGAAAATGGGCGACCTGCCGATGCGCCGGTACGCGGTCATCGTCGACGAGGCTCACAGCTCTCAGGGCGGCGAGACGGCAACCGAACTCAAGGGAGTGCTAGCAGGCGCAGCCATCAAGGAAGAGGCCAGGGCAAAGGCCGAGGAAGAAGGGCTACCCGACTACGAAGAAGAAATCCTCAAGACCATGGCCAAACGCGGGCGGCAACCCAACATCAGCTTCTTTGCCTTCACCGCGACACCCAAGTACAAGACATTGGAGGTCTTCGGCGTCCCGGACGCGGATGGCAAGCCTCAGCCCTTCCATCTCTACAGCATGCACCAGGCCATCGAGGAAGGCTTCATCCTCGACGTGCTCAAGAATTACACCACGTACAAGACATACTACCGGTTGATCAAGTCCATCGAGGACGATCCCAAGGTGGATAAGCGCAAGGCGGCCCGGGCTCTGGCGCGGTTCATGAGCTTGCACCCGCACAACATTGCACAGAAAACCGAGGTGATGGTTGAACACTTCCGCCACTTCACCATGCACAAGATCGGCGGAAAAGCCAAAGCGATGGTTGTTACATCCAGTCGTCTCCACGCAGTCAAGTACAAGCAGGCATTCGACAAGTACATTGCCGACAAGGGTTACCAGGGCATCAAGACTCTCGTGGCATTTTCGGGCACGGTGGTCGACCCGGATGCGCCTGGAGTGGAATACACGGAAGTCGGCATGAACAACGGCATCCGCGAGAAGGAGCTTCCTGAGAGATTCGGAACGGAAGAATATCAGGTGCTCCTTGTGGCTGAGAAGTATCAGACCGGATTCGACCAGCCGCTGCTTCACACAATGTACGTGGATAAGCGACTGGCGGGTATCCAAGCCGTGCAGACGCTTTCGCGCCTGAACCGTACGCATCCAGGCAAAGAAGAGACTTTCGTCCTCGATTTTGTGAATGAGGCCGAGGAAATTCGAAAGGCGTTTCAGCCCTTTTATGAACAGACCACCATCGGCGAGCGCGCCGAGCCCCAACAACTCTACGAACTCCAAGCCAAGCTGGATGCCCATCAGATCTACTACAAGGCCGAGGTCGACGAGTTCTGCAAGGTCTTCTACAAACCTAAACCCAATCAGACGCCTGCTGATCATGCGCGGATGAACGCCTGCATCGATCCGGCCGTGGGGCGATACAACGAACTCGAAGAAGATGTCCGAGAGGAGTTCCGCAAGACGCTGGTGGCCTTCCGGAATCTGTATTCGTTTATGTCGCAGGTGATTCCGTTTCAGGACTCCGACTTGGAGAAGCTGTACTCATATATCCGATTCCTGCTTACAAAACTACCAAGGGGTGACCGAGGGCCGATCTACAACTTTGACGACGACGTCGCACTCAAATTCTACCGGTTGCAGAAGATAGGAGAGGGATCAATCAAGCTGGAAGCTGGAAAACAGGAACCTGTATCCGGACCGACTTCCGTGGGCACCGGTATCGCCCGGGGAGACGAAATCGAGTTGTCCAAGCTGATTGATATCCTTAACGAACGGTTCGGCACAGAGTTCAACCCTGGCGACCAGTTGTTCTTTGAGTCGATACGGGAAGATGCGGTGGCCGACAGCAATCTCCGTCAAGCAGCGCTTGCCAATACAATGGAAAACTTCGGCTACGTTTTTCGCAAGGCCCTGGAAGGGCTCTTCATTGATCGCATGGAGCAAAACGAGGAGATCACTGCGAAATTCATGAACGAGGACCAGTTCCGAGACACGGTCAGCCAGCACCTCCTAAAGGAGGTCTACGAGCAAATTCGAAAAGAGCAGGATCAAACGGAGGGTGCTGTATAGATGAATCCCAGTGTCCTTCGATCTACAGACAGCGTTCAAGGTTGCCTCGTCTACCGGCAGCGGGGTAGGACAAACTGGAAAAATCCAAACATCCCCACAAGTACGAGAGCGCCGCTTCTGCGTTTGAACACAGTATGTCCTTATTACACGATGTTTCCCTTGGAGTTTCCGCTCCAGCGCCTTACCAAAGCTCAAAAGGACGCTTGGGTTCTCGATCCATTCTGCGGTCGTGGGACGACAGTTTTTGCCGCACGCCTTCTCGGTCTTGGATGTGTGGGCATCGACAGCAATCCCATCGCTGCTGCCATCGCTGCTGCCAAACTTAGCAATACAACCGCCCAGGCTGTGATCGACCTGGCCCACTCAATATTGGCACAAACCAAGGCACCCAACAAGGTCCCTGAGGGGGAGTTTTGGCAACTCTGCTTTCATCCACAAACGTTGAACGAACTCTGCATACTAAGAGAAAGACTGCTAAAACAATGCATTTCTTCAGAAGAAGTGGTGCTGCGAGCCTTGTTGCTAGGTATTCTTCATGGCCCGCTTCAAAAAGGAGAGTCGACGTACCTTTCAAATCAGATGCCGCGAACTTATGCAACCAAGCCAAATGCCGCAGTACGCTTCTGGAAGCGACAAGGACTGATGACGCCCCCACGTGTCGCTGTTGCTGATGCTGTTGCACGTCGGGCACTGCATACACTCGCCGAAATACCTCCACCGACGAGAGGTGCCGTGTACTTCGGTGATGCCCGCCGTGCTGACTCTCTACTCCCGCGGCGCCGACGATTCAATTGGGTGGTTACGTCACCACCGTATTTTGGGATGCGGACTTATAGGCCAGACCAATGGCTTCGCAATTGGTTTCTTGGCGATGATGACTCCGTGAATTATGTGCAAGACGGGCAGTTGGCACACCGCACCGACCAATTCATCGAAGAACTAGCGATTGTCTGGAGAGCGGTAGCAACACGATGCATGCCAGGTGCTCGTCTGATAGTTCGCTTTGGCTGCTTGCCGAGCATTCCTGTTGACGCTCGGGACATGCTTCGCACCTCGCTGAAGTTGTCGAAAGTCAGATGGCGAATATACCGATGGGCAGATGCTGGATCGGCAAGCAACGGCAAGAGACAATCAGAACAATTCGGCAGTACCACCGGAACTGCTGCACAGGAAGTTGACCTATATGCCAGGCTTGAGGTGTAACCATGTTTGACCCGAAGGAACTACCTGCCCTGCGGCAGACAATTCGTGACGCCACCGTAAGAGATAGGCGTTTACTAGATGACCTGCGCAAAGAGGTGCGAGCTTTGTCCGGTGAGGTAAGAGCCATCAAGCCGAGGTCAACCACGTCCGTTTCATTGGTGGCGAGCGATGGCGGTAACAACAAACTTGTCTTTGACCCCTTTCATGTCCAACTGGTTCGGGTCGTGGACTCGTATGGTGAACAACTTTGCTTGGATGCCGTAACACCGACAACGGATACAGACATTCTGAGCCGCGCTCAGTTCAAAGAGGACGGCTCTCCTCGCACCGCCTTGGGCCGGGTAATGACCGATCTGGCATTAGAGCCTCGCACCCTAAACCAATTAAGCCATATGATTCCAGACGGGAAAAAGGTCAGAGAAAAGCCAGATGAAGTTTCGCCATCGTGGGTTCTTGTCTACCGCGATCTATGTGAATGGGCCGCTCTTTATGAGCGAATTTGTTACAGAAGTTTTGCGACCGACACCCTCCTTGTCCGTGACGGCCTCCTGAGAAGTAAACTCTTTCGTGACGAGTATTTTATCAACTTCCGAAAACGGATAGAGGAAGCCATCGAACGAATTCGCCAGGAGACTCGGCGCAAGGTCTTCCTCGTCGGTCTTGCGAAGCACAGCAAGGTACTGGCCCGATATAATTTGGCAATGGCTTTGGAAGGAACATTCGCTGCGGGGGCTCCGAGGTATGTAAGAGTCCCTCGAACATTGGAAGCCAAGGCGTATGTATGGCCTGAATACGCTCGAGGAGCGGAGACGGAAGAAAGCGAGGGGGAAGCTCCGAAGTTTGTTGCCGGGGATATGTACTTCGTTCGTTTTGGGGGGCGCAGCGGCGACCCTCTATGGACCGTTGATATTTTCAGCAGCCAATCTCAGCAGGCAGCCGAAGTGTTTGGATATCTCCTTGCGGATGCCACTGACGGTTTTCCGGTTCCGTTTTACCCAAGGTGCCTTCAAAAAGCACACGAATACGCGGAGATTGTCGACTTTGATCTCGACATCTTGCAGGACGAAGTGGTCGTCGCGGTTCGTGGTTTACTCAACGAAAAGGAAATCCCAGCCCTTGAGGCACTCCGCCTTCAGGGCGATGTTTCGACCAGGAGGTATGAATGAAACTATTCACGCGAGATACAACGGTCGGTATCTTTAGAGGCTTCAGTGAGGGAGGATTGGAGTTTCACGCTGATCTCATCTTGCCGTATCGAAACGAATTTCAACGCGCCCCCATGCATGGTCAGTTTCTCGTTGTGCAACTTGAGGACGAGGACGAGGCAGTGTTCGGGCGGATTACGTCGATCTCATCGCAGGGTCGTCTTGCCTCCTCAGCGGGTGAAGATTACGGCATCCGTGCCGTCGCTGAGGAGCGTCCGATTCCGGAGGATCTCCGGGAACAGTACCTCAAATATCGCGTTAACATGCGCGTGTTGGGTGTGCTCCGCGTTATCAACGGCGACCTTGTCTTCGCGGCGTCTCATCGGCGCTTACCTCATGTCGGAAGTAAGGTGGCATTTCTCACTGATGAAGTTCTTCGTGAGGTCGCCGGGCATAACATTCCTGATGCCGCAGAGATCGGATACTTTGCCCTTGGCGAGTTCATTTACGCAGCAGGTGATACACGCCTTTCACCAGAGCCTTGGATGCAGGTCAAGAGCCCAGCTGTAATTCCAAAGTTTCGCGTTCTGGACCTTGTCGCAAGAAGGACGCTTGTGTTTGCGCGAGCGGGTTTTGGAAAATCGAACCTCGTCAAATACTTGTTTGCCAACCTATATCGGGACATTCCTACTGTCGAAAAGCGTGGAGGAAGTCGCGTCCCCGTTGGCACTGTTATCTTCGATCCAGATGGCGAGTACTTCTGGCCTGACGATAAAAATCGTCCTGGCCTGTGCGATGTACCAGAGCTGCAGGACAAAGTAGTAGTTTTCACGCCAAAGGCAGGGCCTAGCCCTTTCTATCAATCTTTCGTAGCGGGTGACATCCGGCTCGATATTCGGCGTTTGCGTCCCGGCGACGTGATTTCAATTGCACTACCACCAGAAAAGCAGGACCAGCAAAACATTCGGAAGTTGAAGGGAATGAACGATGCGGATTGGCACCAACTCGTCGACCTAATACATAGAGACGGCAACGGTGCTGACGGGCACACGATCAAACAGCTCCTGCGCCTTGAAGATGGCCAAGATGCTGAGATGGTCGCGGCTCGTGCAAACATGACAACGATAGTTCGGATGCTGCACGATCCGAGCAGCCAAATGATGGATATGTTACTTGCAGCTTTGCGGGAGGGAAAGCTGTGCGTCATCGACGTATCACAGATGCGAGGAGCACCTGCGCTTGTCCTTTCCGGCTTGATCCTTCGGCGCATTTTCGATCACAACCAGGAGGAATTCACAAAAGCGCAGCCGGAAACAATACCGGTCATCGCAGTTGTTGAGGAGGCACAGGCAGTTCTTGGTAGCTCAGGCAGCTCGGGTGAAGGTCCGTATGTGGCATGGGTTAAGGAAGGGCGTAAATACGATCTGGGGGCCGTCCTAATCACGCAACAGCCAGGAGCGATCTCAAGTGAAATTCTGAGCCAGGGTGACAACTGGTTTGCTTTTCATTTGCTCTCTGCAGGAGACCTTAGAGCAATCAAGAGTGCCAACGCACACTTCAGCGACGACATTCTGTCATCTCTTTTGAATGAACCTATTCCCGGACACGGAGTTTTTTGGAGTAGCGTCGGGGGCAAGAGCTATCCCATTCCGATTCGCGTGTTGCTGTTTGAAGGGCAATACCAGGCACGGGATCAACAATACAACAAGCCAGCTGTTCAAACTGCCGCGGCGACGCTTCGAGAGCGGTTTGCCAGTGCGCTTGCATCTGCGCGGAGCTCAAGGGCTTCTGATGAAGAAAAGGCTGACCAGAAAGAGGTAGCCGGCACTGCCCATGCTGCCGAAGAGACGGAACCTGACGAAAAACAGGATGCGCTGGGGACATACGAAGATGCGACTATCGAGCAATTCAAAGCAGATGCGGAGTTTCTCGACCGGATGCGAAAATTTGGAGTTCCGTGGCGCGGCGTTCAGGAGCAACTAAAAAATGCCTTACCTGACGTTCTATCGGACAGAGACCAGATTGCTTATAGACTCGTACCGAAGGCCATGACTGCCGTCTTTGGTGAGCAGGACACTGGTTGGAAAACTGAGAAGAAGCCTGCTAAGAGTGTTTCCAGCTTCACAACCTGGGTTGTTGTAATCCGGCAGTCAGGTGGCTAATCGGAAATAGCCATGGAAATTCAAAGTTCGAATCTGGTGGCTGGGATACATTGTCGAGCGGGTTGCCCCCGTGACGGCAGCGGTGGAGGCACTGGGGGGACTTTGGACATTGTAAGGACGCTTATATGAGCACAGCTGTTACTGCCCGACAACAAGGCGATGATTACCAGGCATACCACTTCTGGATGCTTGCGGCGGAGATGCTACGCCCTACGGCCAAGATTGCTGAGGTAGGTTACGAAGTAGG
>JAGGXO010000104.1 GCA_021163015.1 Candidatus Bipolaricaulota bacterium | reverse complement strand
CTTCCGTTCTGGCTACACAACGCATCGGGCGAAGTGATCACGGTCCTGTGGGAGCGTAGCTCACTGCAGCTTCCCTCCGGGAATACGGTGAACATCGTAAACAAAGGACCAGATGGAACCATCAAGCCCGTGCTTGCAAACAAATCCATCGCTCTAGCGCCTGGAGGGGATCTGTTCGATACGATAGTTCCGATCTCTGAGATCATACAAGCGGACGGTGGCCTGGCCTTGACCACGGGACTTCTCGATCAAGGGCCGTTCCAGTTAGTGCTCGCACTGCAAGTAGGTGGAGACTGCACCCCAGAACAGATCAAGTACTACACTTTCCAGTTTATTATCCGTTAGGAAGCAGGAACATACGCCACCAATGCTGATGCAACAACACACGGGCGAGCAGTTTCGAGTATCTGCGAATAGTCGGAAAGTGAGAACGATAGGATTCTAAATCCCGCGTTTTGTCCTAGGTACTTGACAATGGCAGGGAGGATATAGCGCTGATCGCTTCGCAGGATCTCGTTGGAGTCATGGAACGCTCCAGCGAGGTCCTGTTTTGTTATCGCGAGAGAGAAAATCCGCTCACACTCGCGACGAAAGAGCGGCTCGAGTTCTTCCTCATCAAGATCGAGCATTTTCTCTGCTGGGGTGTACGCCGTGCCGTAGTGCACAATATCTCCGGTTGTCACGATCGCTGTGTCAGGAGCCACCATCAACCGGAGAAGATCCGCAAGATCATCGGCAACAGCAAACGATCCGCTCACCGGATCGCGCGTCATCCCCACATAGATCGGTAGAACAGGAATCGGCAACATCCTGTGCACCTTTGCATACAACGACGTCAAGGAAAAGAACGAATCAAGCGAGAACTCATTTTGCAGCAATCCCATTCGATCGATGCGCACGCCCTCTATCTGCCCGTTAGCAATTCTTTCACACGGGATCGTCCCAAACGCGGTTTCGATCACGCGACAATCCGGTACGAACCCTCCCTGCAACGCGGCATATGCCTCCTGACGCCTGCTCGATGGACGCTCGTCATCGAGCGCTGTGCGATAGTACTCATCATAGGGAGCGGGAAGCGTAGAAGCGTGAAGCACTCCCAGGGCGATGATATGCTTGATTCCTAAGCGGTAAAGGGCGGAGACGACACGCGCCTGCAACGGACCAATGTAGTGCGCAGCAGTGTGAGGGAAGGAGAGAATCGCGCCTCGGCGCAGGAGGGAGTCGATCTCTTTGTCCTGTTCCAAAGAGGAGAATAGGCCTTCAAGATAAGCCTTCGTGGCCGGTTCCAACATCTCATTGCGGTAATGAGCTTTCCAGTCCATGATTACATTATACTATTTCCAGCATGATATGGAACGGCCCTTTGTATAAACTCATACGCAAGGAGGCAGAGGCTTTGAGCAATCGAGAAACAGGGAAGCCTGCAATGCTAATGCTGACTACAATTGGCATTATCGTTCTTCTCGTTGCGCCGCTTTCGTGCATGGCGAACGTTACATTCCCCGACTCCCACCTTGAGCATGCGATCCGCACTGCACTGGACAAACCTACCAGCGAAATAACCGCAGCTGACCTCAATTCCCTCACCGCACTCTTCGCCTCCGGGAAGGAAATCACTGATCTCAGCGGCCTTGAAAAGTGCACCGCGCTTCAATACGTGGATCTCTCCGACAACCACATCGAAGATCTCTCACCTCTCGCGGCGGCGACCGGTATAGAGATTCTGTTGCTGCAAAGCAACGAGATCGTTGATGTGGCCCCCCTTGCTGGGCTGGTAGACCTCATCAAGCTCGATCTAGACTTCAATCGGATTCTTGACATCACACCTCTTGTCAAGCTCGATCATCTACGCTGGTTAGGCTTGTGGGACTGCCGTGTAAGCAACATCTCCGTCGTCGCAAAGATGTCCAATCTTGTCACGCTCGGGCTCGGGGGTAATCCGATCTCAAGCCTCGCCCCTCTCGCTGGCCTCAAGCGACTGTACTGGCTTGGTCTACCCAACACCGGGATCAGTGATCTCAGCCCGTTGAGCGGTCTCTCAGGGCTCGTCAAGCTAAGCCTTGGTGGCAATGAGATACGAGACATCTCTCCGCTATCTGGGTTGGTGCACCTACAGGGTCTTGGCCTGGGGGATAACCAGATCAAGAACTTAAGTCCGCTCTCGCATCTCACACAACTACAACGGCTGAGCCTGTGGGGAAACATGATTAGCAACATCGCACCAATCGCTGATCTTAGTGACCTGGAACAGCTATGGCTGGACCAGAATCAGATCTCAGATATAAGTGCCCTATCTGATCTCACAAGACTCAGGATACTTGGATTGGGAGGGAATGCGATCACCGATCTCTCACCGCTTGTCTTGAACTCGGGGCTGGGTGAAGGAGACAAGATAACGCTGACCGGAAATCCAATTGATCTCGCGCCAGGATCGGCTGCTTCGCAGGCAATAGATGCCCTTCAGAAGCGCGGAGCGCTTGTTGAGTGGAACAAGTGAAGCGTAGATCGTGAGTGTGGGGCTGCGTGAATCGTAGGTAGTGAATGACGAATGCCAAGTTGACAAGGTGCGGATGTATCGGCGTTGGGCAATCGCCGTATGCTTCTGCAGCGCGGCCGTTTCTCTGCCACATCGAGACGGAAACGCAGCTCACAAGCGCAACGTTGCTTGCAAGATGCAACGCTACACAAGATAGCATCTCTGCTTTCGTAGCGCGGGCAGCTCGTCTGCCACGTTGGGCGTTTCTCACTGCACAAACCACAATCCCAACATTCGTAGGTCGCCAGTCTGGAATGCGGGCAGAACTCCAACACTGCAAGAGGCGCTCTAAGCTGATGGCTAATAGCTAACAGCTGTTTTCTAGTTCGTTACCGTCACGTTGCGCACCGTGGAATCGCTCAGTCCCTGTTCATCAATAACAGTTAGGGTAACGACAAATGTGTGGCTCGGCGAGCCAGAGGCATAAGTGTGTTTCACCGTGGCATTGGTAGTCATAGAAAGCGTCTCGCCATCACCAAAGTTCCATAGGAACGTCTTCAATGTGTGCCCGGGAGCGGCCGTGGATAAGACAGGATCGAAGGTAACTTCAAACAGAGAGGGAGTGTCGGGAAGGTTATCGGAGTGGTAGACCGTGATTGGGTCCGATTTGGTGAAGCTTGCGGTCGGGCCATCGGTCGGCACAACAACGGGAACCATCACTGTAACGACAAGTGATGTAGTATCTGTGCTCCCAGTGTTATCGGTGACGGTCAGAGTCACGGTGATATTGGACGTCGCCGCGGCAGTGAATGTGTGAGAGATCGTCTCGCCTGCTCCTGTTGATCCATCACCGAAATCCCAAGCGTACACGGAGATTGTGCCATCAGCATCGTAGGACAGGGAAGCATCGAAGGCAACCGTCAAGGGCGAATTCCCATAGCTTGGTTTCGCGCTGAACCTCGCCGTCGGAGGATTAGTTCCTGTGGATCCTGCAGGAAGCACCTCGATACTCTGAGTACTCGTCGCTGTCGCGCCGGAGTTGTCGGTTACCGTAAGGGTTACAGTGAAGGTTTGGATAGTGGTGCTAGTGAACGTGTGCGTTGGAGTTGCTCCCGTGCCTTCCGTTTCATCGCCGAAGTCCCATTCATAGGTCGTGATCGATCCATCCGGATCATAGGAGTCGCTTGCGTCGAACGTGATTGTCAGCGGTGAATTGCCGCTCAGACTGCTGGTGATGATGCTAGCAATAGGGGACTGATTGAACAACGAGCACCCCCCCAACAAGATCAACAACACAACGGACCACCCGAAACTTGCCCAGCGCTTCATGGCATTCCACTCCATACTGCTCATCGCAAACAATAACTGCAACCTCACGTACAAATAAACGGCGACCTCGTTCTCTTACGAGGCCGCCTGGATACCGAGGTTATTATTTCCAACGTTAAACAAACAGCCTATGGGCGAAGCGTGATTCGCCACGTATGGCTCGTCTCTGCGCCCAGGAAGTCAATCGCCGTTACTATGATATCGCGATAAACAGTTCCGCTTGTCCACTCGTAGGCATGTACGGCAGCAAACCCACCAAGAGTGTCTTCTTCTACAGCTCCATCGCCATCGGTGTCCCCAGCTCTGTAGAACTCAG
>JAGGXO010000119.1 GCA_021163015.1 Candidatus Bipolaricaulota bacterium | reverse complement strand
GCTATCACCTGTTAGTGGAATTTCCCCTTCCCTTTGCATCTCAGGGTTGGGAGCCTGCAAGTCAATCTCTTAAGTTTCTACTATCTGCCTCCTTTATCAAGTAGCTTCAATGCGTTCCATCAGGCGTTCGGTCAGTACAGTAGCGCGCTCACTCGATCTCTTGGGGAGTGTTGAGATCTCACTTTCCAGCTCTGGCAGGCTGATCGCCTTGCCGATGGACACGGTGATTCGCGGAAAGCGAAATGGATAATGTGGGGGGTATGTACCATCGGCCTTTAGATGGACGGGAAGGATCAATTTATGCGCAAGCTTTGCAAAGTGAATCACGCCTGTCTTGGCTCTTGCTTCGGCTCTCGTTGTACCCTCCGGGAATATGCCAATCAGCCTCTCCTTGCGCAGCGTCTTCAGAACGCGGCGAAAGTCTCCCCCGTTGAAGTTGTCGCGATCGATGGTCGTTGAGAACAGGTGCAGAAGTGGGCGAAAGATGGGGTTCTTCTTCAATCCTTCTCGTGCAATGAATTGGATGCGATTGCGCATGCCAAAGGCGATGACAATAAGAGGGATATCCCAATAACTACGATGGTGTGCTACAATGATGTACTCCTTCTTCGCATCGAGCATTTCTTTCCCACGAACTCGAAGCCTGAACAGAATGAGAAGCAGAGGCTCAAGAAGGATGATTACCAACGCGTAGATACTGTTCCTAAAGAGATTAGTTAGCCACTTGCTCACCGGTGTGCAACCGCTCCTCGACCAGAGCTATTGCCTCGGAAATAACCTCGGCAAGGCTCTTATTGTCAGTATGTATTATAGTTGCGTCGCTTGCGGGGTTCAAGGGGGCAATGGTACGCGTTTGGTCGCGAGTGTCACGGGCGATTATGTCGCGCAAGGTCTCGTCTAGTCTTAGCTGATGGCGTTCGTTGGCTCGACGGCGCGCGCGCTCTTGTGCCGACGCGTCGAGGAAGATCTTAACATTCGCGTGAGGCAAGACAACGGTTCCGATATCCCGCCCCTCCATCACGACATCCCGGCCTTCAGCAATTTCCTGCTGTAACCTTACGAGAAGCTGCCGCACCTCGGGCCGAGTGGCCACTCGGGATGACCCCTGGTCGAGCTTTGGCGTGTGCAGGATATCGCTTACGTCCTCGCCGTTTAACAGGATGCGCCCAGCGTCGTTCATCGTGACATGTATGTTATCGATGGATAGTCCGCGATCGAACCCGAGCGCGACCGCGCGGTACATTTTTCCTGTCTCGATAAAGAGGAAGCCGAAGCGCTGCGCGAGCGCTCGCCCGAGGGAAGTCTTCCCTGATGCAGCAGGACCGTCGATAGCAATCTGCATTACTCTTCTCCTTTCGCCAGAAACCCCGTATTCGTACCATGTACCAGGAAAACTTGTGCTTGCGGAAAGGCTTCTTCCATCCTGCGCTGCGCTGTGGCTGCGTTGCTCGCATCGGCGAATGCGGCGTAGAATGTCGAGCCGCTCCCACTCATTCCAGCGTACTCGGCTTCCAGCTCTCCTATAGCTTGCGCGTAGGGCAGTAGTTCAGGATACAAGAAGATGGCCGCTTCGTACAGGTCGTTCTGCCCAAGTTGGGGCTTGCTTGTTCTTTCTCGCTTCAGGATGACGCGCGTCTTCATCTCTCGATAAACTTCTGCTGTGTCGCAGTACACCGGCGGGACGATGAGGACAAAGTGCTCCCCGCGTGATGGAAAGACGGGAGTGATCCTTTCCCCTCTTCCCGTGGCCCGAACAAGTCCGCCTTGTAGGAATAGAGGGACGTCCGATCCTAGTTGTGCCCCCATGTTCATTAGTAGTCCGGGCGGAAGAACCGGTGGCGTCAGACGATCGACCGACCACAGAACTGCTGCTGCGTCGCTCGACCCACCGCCAAGTCCTGCGCCGGTCGGGATCGCCTTGTGTACAGTGATCTGCATCCCGCAGCGCACTGTCTTCTCTTCCAGAACGAGATTGGCTGCTCTCCAAGCAAGATCCTCCTGCTGCGCGATACGAAGATTGTTTTTCACATTCAACGAATCGCCTGATCTACTGACACTTATGTCATCGGCCAAATCGACCGTCTGGATAAGGGAGTCGATCTCGTGGAACCCATCCTCTCGGCGACGTAGAACGCTCAGAGAAAGATTGATCTTGGCATAGGCGAGAATCCTGATCATGACAGTTGTGAGGCCGCCTTCTTGGGATGCTCAGGTTTGCCGTGACCGGGGCTGTTGTAGACGACCTGACCATCGCGCAACACCATACGCACAGGATTATACCCGAAGAAATATGGGATTTGACGATAGTTGTCGAGATCGAGGAGGAGGAGATCAGCATGTTTTCCCTCTTCGATTGACCCGATTTCGCTGGACAGCTCCAGTGCGGCAGCGGCGTTGAGCGTAGCTGCAGTCAACGCTTCCTCGATTGTGAGGCTCATCCTCATTACCGCCAGGGCGATGATGATCCACATCGAGTATATGAGACAGGTTCCTGGGTTGAAGTCTGTCGCGAGCGCAACAGGCAAGTCCAAGTCAACCATCCTCCTTGCGGGGGCGTAGGGAGAGCCGAGGGTGAACGCTGTTCCCGGCAGAAGGACCGGGATCACTCCTGCCTCTTGCAGGCGGCGCATCCCGTGTTCGTTCGTGCGCAGGAGATGATCCGCCGATGTCGCTTCGAGATCGGCGGCGAGTTCGGCCCCTCCGACATCCGCCAATTCGTCGGCGTGCAGCTTCAAGCGCAGGCCAGCCCCCCGTGCCGCACGCAGAATAGTCCGTGTCTCGCTTGGTGTGAAGAACCCTTCATCGCAGAAGACGTCGCAGAACTGCGCCAGACGCCGTCGGCGTACCGTCGGGATCATTTCGGTGATGATCGTCGAGATGTAGTCGTCGCGGCGCACGCCTTGCGGGAATGCGTGTGCGCCGAGGAAAGTGGGAACGACCCGCATTGACGCAGCCTTTCGCAGTTGTCTGATCGCCAGGAGAAGCTTCGTCTCACCCTCCAGACTCAGCCCGTAGCCGCTCTTGATCTCCACCGTCGTCGTTCCACTTTCGAGCATCAAGCGAAGGCGAGGAAGTGCCGCCTGCACCAATTCCTTTTCACTTGCCGCTGCCACGGCGCGGGCACTCGATTGAATCCCCCCTTCACCATACGGCTGCCCCTGCAGTCGAGCGAGGAATTCCTCCTCGCGTGTCTCTGCAAACACGGCGTGTGTGTGAGGATCGACGAGACCTGGCAGAACCACCGCCTCATGT
The DNA here is from genome assembly GCA_021163015.1 of Candidatus Bipolaricaulota bacterium. Classification (GTDB taxonomy): domain Bacteria; phylum Bipolaricaulota; class Bipolaricaulia; order UBA7950; family UBA9294; genus M55B144. Next base: position 24,858 of record JAGGXO010000119.1, on the reverse strand, counting down.
GCATCTATCGTGAGATCAATAGCGTGCTGATCAACGTTGCGTCCGATCTGGACGATTATTCCATCCTCACTGCGTATCGAGACACCCTCTTGCACAGACAGGCTGCTCATCAGCGAGCCGCGCACCAGGTTATCTCCACGAGCTGTGACAAGCTGAGAAATGTTCGAAATGATAGTGTTCATACGCTATTGAGTATAGTGACGGATGGGTGGCTTTACAATCTCGAACGTGAGCGATCGTGCCGATAGGAGTAAGCTCTACGTAGCGACTAGTCTGCCGAGCAGAAGATGAACTTAGTGCTGGAGGGATGTAAAGAAATGATAGAAGTGGATGGAAATACGCTTTCACTCGACGAAGTATCGAAGGTTGTTCTTGATGGAGAGGCGGTCACTGTTGGGGAGGCAGCGCGTCTGCGTGTACGAACGGGAGCACGAGTGGTGGAAGACATCGTCTCTGAGGGTACACCTGTATATGGTATTAATACAGGCTTTGGTCGCCTGAGTAACCGATCGATCGCGCGCGATGACCTGAAGCAGTTACAGCGCAACATCGTGTTGTCGCATGCAGCCGGGGTTGGCGATCCCGCCCCTGAGGAAGTGGTGCGGGCAATGCTCCTCTTTCGCATCAACTCGCTTGCCAAGGGACATTCTGGGATACGGCAGGAGACGATCGATTACCTTGTGGACCTTATCAACTATCATGTTCACCCGATAGTCCCATTGCAGGGCTCTGTCGGTTCGTCGGGGGACTTAGCTCCGCTAGCGCATATCGCTCTCGTTCTCATCGGCGAAGGGGAAGCGATGTACGATGGCAAGCGCATCGATGGGAAAACAGCTCTTTCGATCATCAACAGAGATCCGATCTGCCTTGCTCCGAAGGAGGGGCTGGCACTCCTCAACGGGACACAGTTCATGAGTGCTCTTGCCTTTCTCGTATGGGTTCGCGGCAGAAGGCTGTTGGAGAATGCAACGTGCGCGGCAGGACTCTGCTTGGAGGGGCTGCGTGGGTTTAGCGCACCGTTTCGGGCAATCGTGCACAGGAATCGACCTCATCCCGGCCAGATGATGATTGCTGAGCGGATAAGAGAGTTGATTGATGGAAGCGCGCTTGTAGACAGCACCAAAGATGACGTGCAGGATGCCTATAGCCTTCGCTGTATCCCACAGGTACTTGGCCCGGCGGCCGAGGCGCTATCCTTCCTGGAGGAGAAACTAAAGATTGAGATCAACTCAGCGACGGATAACCCGCTTGTCTTTGCTGACAGCTCTGTGCTATCGGGAGGGAATTTCCATGGTGAGATAATGGGTCTAGCTCTTGAGATGGCAGGGATGACCCTTGCTGAGGTGGGAAACATTGCAGAGCGCCAGATTGATCGCCTCCTTACAAGCACGGGGCGAGGGCTGCCTCTCTTCCTCGTCAAAGATGGTGGTGTCAATTCCGGTCTGATGCTCGTTCAGTACACCGCAGCAGCGTTGGTGAGCGAGAACAAGGTCCTTTGCTATCCAGCTCTTGTCGATTCAATCCCCACCTCTGGCGGGAAAGAGGATCACAACAGCCTCGCTCCGATATCGGGACGCAAGGCGCTTAGGATCATCGACAATCTGGAGAAGATTGTGGCGATCGAGTACCTATGCGCTGCGCAGGCGATCGACTTTCAGGGAAGCGATAAGCCCGCCCCGGCCATGAGACGGATGTACGAGCGCGTGCGCGAAGTCGTTCCCCACACCGATCGTGACACGTACCTCGCTCCTAAGATCGAGCGACTGGCGGATGCTGTGCGCAAGGGGGATCTTATTGATGAGCAAACATAGGTCAGGGATTGTCGGTGTGTTGGGGCAGACGAACGTCGGCAAGTCCACGTTCTTAAACGCGGTGATGGGGGAGAAGCTGCTGATCACCTCTCCCAAGCCGCAGGCGACGCGCAACCGGGTGCGCTGTGTGTATACAACGGATGCTGAGCAGATTGTCTTTGTCGATACCCCGGGCCTGCACAAGGCGCACAATCAGCTGAGCCGACATATCCTGCGTGAGGCCTTTAGGTCTTTGCGCGAGCTTGATGTCATCCTGTACATGATCGCACCGTGGGGGAGCGTTAGTAGCTACGATCGCACAATCCTCGAAAGCCTCGACGGAGAGGAGCGGCCGATCATCCTGCTAGTGAACAAGATCGACATCGCTCGTGGCAATGCGCTTGAGGAGACTCTCCTAGCTTATGAACGTACGGGAAAGTTTCGGGAACTGGTGCCGATTTCGGCGACGCAGGAGAAGAACATCGATGAGGTGCTGCGCACGCTAGTGCCATATCTCCCGATTGGTCCGGCGATGTTCCCCGCCGACGTCAAGATCGATCGTCCGGTGGAGTTTCTCATCGCGGAGCTAATTAGGGAGAAGATCTTCGCGACAACGTTTCAGGAAGTTCCATACAAGACAGCTGTACAAATCAAATGGATGCATGAACGCGACGATGGATTGGTGGAAATCAGAGCCGACATCGTAGTTGACAGTAAGTCCCACAAGGGTATTATAATCGGAACGAAGGGGAAATTGATCAAACACATCGGGAGCAGTGCCCGGTCGCAAATCGAGGCATTGCTGGGAGTGCATGTGTATCTCGAGCTGATGGTGAAGATTAAGCAAGGATGGACAAAGGACAGCACCAGAATTGAAGAACTGACCGGATAGGGGAGACATGCTCACAGTGGTGTCGGGAAGGATTATCGTTGTCGATGACGATCCTGACTGGGCGTATGTCATAAAGCGACTCCTAACCCGCTCCGGAAACGAAGTTCTGGCAGTTGAGACCGGCTCCGCTGCCCTAGAGGCGATGGAGGAGGAAGACTACGACATCATTATCATTGATGTTCTACTTTCAGGCGCTTCAGGAATCGATCTTATACCACTCATCCGAGCCGCTCACCCGCAGACAGCAATCTACGTCATCAGTGGAGATTCATCTAGTTACAGTGCGGCTAGAGCACTGCAGCTAGGAGCTGAGCGCTGTATCGACAAATCGATAGAGCCGGCAGCGCTGCAGGAGATGGTCGAATCCACCATCGAACGGCGCTGCCTCACGAAATCCCTCCATGCAGAGCGCGCACGATTTGAGCAGTTGATCGGGAATGCGCCGATTGGAGTGTTTGCCATAGATCTCAGCACAGGGCGATTCACCTATGCAAATACATTCCTTCTCGATCTCACCGGTTTCTCTTCAGATGAAGTTATCGGCCATCTCCCGACAGACTTTGTCACGCCAGAGGACAAGGAGAGGCTCCGCGAGAGGCTGCGTACGCGAATGGAGGGCAGCACGTTGCCGTCCGGCGAGAAGGCGACATATCGATTCATCAAGAGAGATGGAACAACGATTGAGCTGCAGGTCGAAACGCATCTTGTCGATGTGGGCGAAGAACAATTCATCGAAGGGACTGCGCGTGATGTCACGGCCGAGAGCCGCCTTTCCCGCTTGCAGGAGATAGTCATCGGCCTTGGACGATCGATCCTCTCGTCGCGCGACATCGATGAAATTCTTCAGAGTGTGCTTGATACGATCACTGAGCACAGTGGATTCCAACGTGCCGCTCTCTCTCTCTATGACCTCTCCGTTCCTGATCCGCAGAAGGGCGACGTCTACAAGATGCTCTCCTCCGGTCTGAGTGAGGAACAGATGGCGAGATTGGGCGCCGGCGGCGTGATGACCTCCGCAGAAAGGGAGCTTGCATTTGATGAGCAGTTCCTCCTGGGAGATGCGTACTACATTCCTCATGATCGCACGCCTTGGCGACCTTCCCTTGGCCTTGAAGGCAGCGTGCGAATCGATGGATGGGATCCGGATGACTTTCTGTTCATCCCTTTGCGTGGAGCAAGTGGGATCATTGGGCACATCTCCGTCGACGATCCGGTGGATCGCTTGGTGCCCACTGCAGAGACACTGAAGCCGGTAGTCGCACTCGCAAATCTGGCTGCACTCGCTGTGGAACGAACGTATCGCTACATGCAACTGGACAAGCAGAGAAAGAGGCTGCATGGCTTGGCACAGTTTAGCCGGGAACTTGGTGGAGCTCGAGATATTCAAGAGATGTGCCAGCTTGCTGCGAGGCGCATGCGGCGGGACATGCACTACGAATTCCTTGGTATTTGGATACGCGAGGAAGATGAACTAGTGCTGTCGGGGTTTGCCTCGGAAGGTGAGTATGCCCAGGAAGATGCACTATATGCTGGTCTCCGCATGCCGGTTAGTGGTAGTGGATTTGCTCGCTGGGCGCTTGATAATCAGCAGGAAATAGTTGTTCCCGACGTGAGCATTGAGAAGCGCTACCTCAGGTGGAGTAATCTAACCCGTTCCGAGATTGACGTCCCAATCTTGGCGCGTAAGGAAGCACTTGGAGTTATCAGCGTGGAGGCGAGCCGCGTGGATGCTTTCGGCTCGCAGGATAAGGAGATAATCGGCGCGCTTGCCAGTCAGCTATCGGTGGCAATCACGAACCTCAGGGGGCGCACGTTCCTGTTTCAGATTCGTGACCTTGCGCACATGCTGGTGGGAGCAGCATCGATTGAAGAGCTTGTGAAGAGCACGCTTACCTTTATCAGTGAGCAGTTCTCTGTGCAGCGGAGCGCGATCCTACTGCGTGAAGGAGACGAACTGATACTGCGTGGGCTTCACAACCCCAGTGGCAAGGGTGATGTAACTGTGGGGGATCGATTCGCGGTAGGTGAAGGGATAGTTGGTTGGGTGATGGATCATGGGACGCATGCTCTAGTGAACGATGTGACGACTGACCAACGCTACGTAGATGGATTAGACGGAACACGGTCCGAGCTGGCTGTGCCAGTAATGATTGGTGATAGCGTTCTCGGTGTACTGAACATCGAGAGCCCACAGGTTGGGTTCTTCGATGAGGAAGACAGGCGGCTTCTGAGTGCGGCGGCGGCGCAGTTAGCAGTTGCCTTGTCGAACCTGGAGGCCCAGGCAAAGCTGCGCGAGCAGGCCATACGGGATCCCCTGACGCAGCTGTTCAACAGGCACTATCTGAACGAAGTGATCGATGGGGAACTCGATCGAGCCGATCGGTACGGCCGCGAGATCACGTTGATGATGCTTGATGTCGATGGCTTCAGGCGAGTGAACAACACCCTTGGTCACTTGAAGGGAGATGAGGTGTTGCAAAGGGTGGCACAAGTGCTCAGCGAAAGCGTTCGCGCTGCCGATCGTGTCATTCGTTATGGGGGCGACGAGTTCCTCATCATCATGCCGGAAACTGTTGAGGAAACAGGGTCTGTCGCGGGAAGACTCAAGGAGAAGGTCGAGCTGCTTCCCGCGGAATTGGAGCTTGGCAATCTCAAGATTGGTCTCTCTGTCGGCATGTACACACGGCATCCTGGTGACACACACGCAGTAGAGGAGATCCTCTCTCTGGCAGATCAACTCATGTACGAAGACAAGAGGCGAACGTACGCCTCTTTGCACCAGAAGACTGATGACTATCGTTATTAAGCCACTGAGCGCACCGCGAGAGTTCGCTTCTTGCGTAACGCTGCAGGTTGACACGTGTGATGGATTGCCGTCTCTCGCTGTGCCGGCCCTTGTGGCTGTGGATCGGTGCAATGGACTGATTCTTGGGGCGGTGGATGATGAGGAAAGGATGCACGGAGCGCTTGTTGATGTGTCGAGTGCAGGTGAAGGCCTGACATCCTGGTTCACTGCCTTCTGCGCTGTGAGTGAGGGCAAGCGAAACGAAGGTATTGGCTCAAGGTTACGATACCATGAGCGCGAATTTGGCATCGAAAGGAGGATATCGCTTGTAAGATGGGCAATAGACCCTCTGCGTGGTCTGCAGGCACATATCGCATTCAATAAACTAGGAGCTATTGCCATCAGTTATAAGCGTAATCTATACGGGGAACTTCATGATTCAAGGAACGACGGCCTGGCCACCGATCGTCTGATCGTGGAGTGGTGGCTCACCTCGCCGCGAGTGAACGCAGTGGTCGATCGGCAGGTACTGCCCTATCACTTCCACTTAGGCCTCGACAAGATGGAGGTGGCAACACGGACTGCGGTGACAGATGATGGCTGCAGGCGACTAGTCAAGTTCGATGATTCTGTGTGTGATGGCGTCACTTCAAATGGCGTGGTTCTCGTTGAGGTTCCTGCAAAGCTTGATAGGATGCGAGCAGAGAATATCGATCTGGCACGTCAATGGCGTGTACAGACACGAGAGATCTTCGAACGAATGTTTGATTCCGGGTATGTCATTACAGGTTTCGTCCATGAGGGGGGACGGAGCTTCCAGCTATTCGAACGAGCAAGCAAGGCGGCAATCTTGGAGCGTGATGGATGACATGCGGGGAGCCATCGAACTCGGAATTCGGAATGGGAAACACTGGCTTTGCGCGAAGAGCGCAAAGGGAGCAAGAGAGACAGGATGCCTGAAGTAATAACCCATGGCAGTTCTTCTTGCTCTTTGAGGTCTTGCGTGGGTGGTGGGCGAAACAAGGGCAAGGGTGTTATCATTTGCGGTGAGAAACCTCTTTCTAACCCGGAGAACAGCACCGCAAAAGAGCAGGAGGAATGATGAACAAGAGAGAACTGGCGAAGATGATCGATCACACCCTACTCGGGCCCACTGCCTCTATCGAGGGTGTTCGCAAGCTATGCGCTGAGGCCAAGGAGTATGGATTTGCCTCTGTTTGCGTCAATCCGTGTCACGCCGCGCTGGTGCGCGAGCTGCTCGATGACAGCGAACCGAAGGTTTGCGTCGTGATTGGCTTTCCTCACGGCATGTCCACGAGCGAGGTCAAAGGCTTCGAGGCGGAGAAGGCAATCGCAGATGGTGCCGATGAGCTAGACATGGTGATCAATGTCGCGGCGTTGAAAGCTGGAAACTATCGAACGGTATCAGAAGACATTCGTGCCGTCTGTGCGGCGGCAGAGAAGGCGCCTCGCGATGCACTGGTCAAGGTTATTCTGGAGACGGCACTTCTCGACGATACGGAGAAGCGTGCTGGAGCGATCCTGGCCAAGGCAGCAGGAGCCGATTTTGTGAAGACATCGACCGGATTCGCCTCTGGTGGCGCGACTGTGGAAGATGTTGCACTCCTGCGGCAGACGGTCGGCCCGAAGATGGGGGTCAAGGCCGCCGGTGGAATCCATACATATGAAGAGGCAAGGGCGATGGTTGAGGCGGGAGCCACTAGGATTGGCGCCAGCCACAGCATAGCGATCGTAGAGGGTGCCCCGGAGTAGAGTGGGAATCGAGCGGGGAGAGGCATTTGTACTCCGCGTGCGCGATTTTGCTGAGTCCGACCTGATTGTCACTCTATTCACAACAGAGTGGGGAAAGAGGACAGCGATCGCCAAGGGAGCGAGGCGGTTCAAATCGCGATTGGGCGGTGTATTTGACCTGTTGAACCACGTGGAGGTCGTCTTCTACGCCAAGGCACAACTGGACCTCATCAGCCAGGGGGCGTTGATCAGTGGATACCCGCGTCTGAAGGGGTCAATCGATACCGTACTCGCAGCGCTATCGGTTGGGAAACTGCTCGATCGGCTCCTCCCCGCACATCAACGGGAGCAAGCGCCGTACATGATCTTTGAGCAGCTGTTGGATCTGTTGGAAGAACGAGTACCACAGTGGGAGCAGACGAACCTTGCGGCGATGTTGAAGATTGTATCAGTATTGGGCCATCGACCCCAGTTCACGGCGTGCGTGCATTGCGGAAGCACGCGTGGCCCGTTCCGGTTCGTCCCGACCAGGGGAGGTATTGTGTGCACGAAGTGCGAAGGTGAGGGGATCAATCTCAGCCGCGGGCTGGCTTTATCGCTGAACGCGCTCATCGATCGGCCGCTGCCGCGAGCGGGGATTGTTCGTATGAAGAAAGAGGATCTGTCACTTGCACACGAGCTGGTCGATTTGTATCTGAGAGAGCTCGCCGGTACTACAAGCAGGACCACGTAGCTTACGCAGCCGCGTGGCTTGAACTGCAACGTGTCTCTTGTCTATAGTTTCTTTTCAGGAGGGTTAGATGCACTGCCAATTACAATCCCCGGAACGTATGCTATTCGATGGTGAAGCAAAGATAGTCGTTGCTCGCAGCCCGGAGGGTGAATTTGCCATTATGGACAGACACGCTCCTCTCCTTGCTGCACTCGGCCCATCTTTGCTGCGCATGAAGACAGACAACGAAGAATATGTCTTTGCCCTGAGCGGGGGAGTTCTGCAGGTGACACCGGATGGAGTTACAGTCCTTGCTGACGAAGCGATCCCCGCAACGGAGATCGACATCGCTGCAGTGAACGCACGCAGGGAGGAACTGACATCTACCAAGGGTGATACAAGCGAGTCACAGCAGGAAGATACTTCACAAAACGAGCAAGAGATAGCTTTTCTCGATGTGCAGAAGATGCTGGGAGAGAAACATGAATAGGCGAATTGTCGTCACGGGAATAGGACCGGTCACACCGATAGGTACCGGCAAGGAGGCATTCTGGAAGGCACTCATCTCCGGAAAGAGTGGTGTGCGGCGCGTCGATGAAGTCATCGATCTTTCGAACATCGATGTGAAGATTGGTGCCATTGTGAAGGACTTCGATCCGCTTGAGTACATGGATAAGCGACGTGCGCGCAGGATCGATCGAAGCACTCAGTTCGCCCTAGTCGCCTCCAAATTGGCACTCGACGATGCGGGTCTGTCCCCAGCGAAGTTACCGAAAGATAGAACGGCAGCGATCGCCGGTACCGGGATTGGGGGAATGATAACGATGGAGGAGAATTTCGCTGTGCTGGCCGAATACGGGCCACATCGTGTCAGCCCGTTCTTCGTTCCTCGCCTGATGCCCAATGCCAATGCCGGAGAGATCGCTATCGAATACGGCATGCGCGGTCCTAACTTCGGTGTTGTCTCCGCCTGTGCCAGCTCCGCGCATGCTATTGGAATTACCTCTGAGCTGATCCGTTCTGGGCTCTGCGATGTTGCTGTGGCTGGCGGATCGGAGGCGGCTCTCGTGCGGATCGCCTATGCCGGGTTCACAAAGATAGGAGCCCTTTCCAAGCGTAATGACGAACCGGAACGGGCGTCGCGGCCGTTCGACAGGGATCGTGATGGCTTCGTCATGGGCGAAGGGGGAGGATTCATCATCCTCGAGGAGCGTGAGAGGGCGCTGGCGCGCGGTGCGCATATCTACGCCGAGCTGGTCGGATTTGGAATGAGCGCTGATGCGGAGCACATCACTGCGCCTGCCGAAGATGGGTCTGGTGCGGCTCAGGCGATGCAAATGGCAATTGATCGCGCTGAGATGAGCTCTTCCCAGATTGACTACATCAACGCGCACGGAACATCAACGCTGCTTAATGATAAGATCGAGACGTTGGCCATCAAGACTGTCTTCGGCAATGAAGCGAAGAACATGAAGATCAGCTCTACCAAATCTCAGACCGGACATCTACTTGGTGCAGCAGGAGCTGTCGAGGCAATTGCCACGTTGTTGTCGATGGAAAATGGCGTCATTCCCGCAACCCAGAACTACGAGAACCCCGACCCCAAATGTGACCTTGATTACACTCCACAGATGGTAGAGAAGAAGATCGAGGTTGCCATGAGCAACTCCTTCGGCTTCGGCGGGCAGAATGCATCACTCCTGTTCAGGAAACTGGGATAGCGTGGAAACAGGTCCCTTGTCGTTTCGAGCGTGTAGCTGAAGACACTGTGGAATGGAGAAACGGCGCGTCCAGTGATCCGTGACTACTGGCAAGTGATGAGAGAGGGCGAAAGCATCGCGTCATGCATAGGAGCCAGAGTAATGGGCTGTGAGACAGCAGATAAGGTCGGAGCTGTAAGCTGACGGTCGACCGCGGGTAATCCATGGATCCTTCAGAATTGCGTGATGAATCGCAGATCGTTTCCGAAGAAGAGGCGGATGTCATCGATTCCGTAGCGTAGCATCGCCATTCGCTCTATTCCTAGGCCGAAGGCGAAACCAGTTACTACCTCCGGATCGTAACCGACGTTTGTCAATACCGCTGGATCAACCATGCCCGCTCCCATGATCTCCAGCCAGTCCTTCGCTCTTGGGGCGCGCATGTGCACCTGCACCGAGGGTTCGGTGAACGGGAAGAAGTCGCCGGACAGGCGCGTCTCGTACCCCTCGCCGAAAAACTCGTGGATGAACACCTCTAGTAGGTACTTCAGGTTGGCCAGCGATAATCCTTCTTCCACCCACAGCAGCTCGACCTGATGGAAGACGGGGGAGTGGGTGGCATCCTGCGTATCGCGTCGATAGCAGCGGCCCGGACAGATGATGCGCACCGGTGGCTGCGTCTCTTCCATTACCCTTATCTGGACTGGTGAGGTGTGTGGCCGCAGGAGTGTCTTATCGTCGATATAGAATGTGTCCCAATCATCGCGTGCGGGGTGATCGGCTGGGATGTTCAGTGCCTCGAAGTTATGGTACTCATCCTCGATCTCTGGTCCGGCTGCAACATCGAATCCCATCCGCAAGAAGATCGATTCGATCTCCTGTTGCACCTGTGTCAGCACATGCTTGTGCCCAAGTGGATGATAGACGCCGGGAAGAGTAACGTCTATCCGCTCAGAAGCGATCTGTTGATCGAGCGCAGCACTTCCCAGATCCTCCTGCCGGGAGGCGAATATCGCGTTTGCCTCCTGCTTCAGATTGTTTAGGAGCTTTCCCGCCGTTGCCCGCTCGCCCTGTTCGATTTGCCCCAGTAGCTTGAATAGTTCAGAGATCTTCCCTTTTCGCCCGAGGAACTCTATGCGGAACGCCTCCAGCGCATCGAGGGTGTTCAGTGTCTGGACGCGGCTTTTCAGATCATCCTCAACACTGGAAATCCGGTTACGTAACTCCGTTAGCTCGATCATGGGATGATTCTACAGAGCGGGTACAGCTTTGACAAGGCCGCGCGTGGGGCGTATCCTCGTTTCTAGCGGTGCGCCAAGAGGGCGGCGTGCGGATAGGGGGTAAGCAATGAATTACAGCAAGCGTTGTGATGCACTGACAGAGAAGATCGAAGCAGATGCCTTCCTGGTGTACAACATGGAGGGCTCGGACCTTCCAAGCATGTACTACCTTACAGGATTCACCGGCGAAGGGGCGCTTCTCGTCTCGGCGAAGGGGCAGATTCTGATCACTGATTCGCGATACATCGAGCAGGCAAGCCGCGAGGTACCGGACCTTCCCGTGCGGCAGGTGAGGGGATCGTACCTTGATGAGATCGTTGCTGCAATCAGGGAGAGCGGCATCGCCCGTCTCGCCCTCTCCGGCGTGCGCATGAGTTGCTCCATGGTGAACAAGCTGCGCGAGAAGACTGATGTTGAGATTGTCGTCACCGAGGATCCAGTGAGCAACTTGCGAATCGTGAAAGAACCAGAGGAGATCGACCGTATCCGGGCAGCGGTCAAGCTCACGGAAGAATCGCTAGATCAGCTAGTACCCGGGGTTCGGATTGGGATGAGCGAGCGCGAGCTAGCGCTGCGCTTGGAGTTCATCATGCGTGAGAGGGGTGCAGAGGAAGTGGCGTTCGATCTGATCATCGCTGCGGGGGAGAATTCCGCCTTACCTCACTATCAACCGGGACAGCGCTTGCTGAAACAAGGAGATCTCCTCTTGTTCGACATTGGAGCAAAGCTAGACAGATACTGCGCGGATATGACGCGGGTCTTCTCGGTGGGCGAACCGACAGCCAGGGCGCGCGCGATCTACGACATCGTCCTTGCCGCCAACATGGCGGGCATTGCCGCCGTCTCCGCCGGAGCGAGCGGGAAGGACGTCGATGCAACGGCGCGCGATCTGATCGCTGGGAACGGTCACAGCAAGCACTTCCAGCACGGCCTTGGCCACGGTGTTGGTCTGGAGGTGCACGAGGGTCCGCGGCTGTCGCCCATGAGCACCGACACATTGCAGGCGGGGATGACAGTAACCGTGGAGCCAGGGATCTACCTTCCTGGATTTGGCGGTGTACGAATCGAGGATCTGACGGTTGTAACTGAAGATGGATGCGAAGTCCTAACGAGCTATCCCAAGGATAGGTTGGTGGAAGTTGGCTAATACCAAGATACGCTACGTTATTGCTGGTCTGCTCTCCCTCGTGATTGGCCTGATTGGCGGTTGCTCGCTCTTCCAGAATGGCCCGCTCGCGCAGTTCGATGTGCAACCGGTTGTGATCTACTCTGGAACGATTGTTTTTTTCGACGGCTCCGCATCCTACTCCAGAACGGCGGTTGTTTCGTACCACTGGGCGTTCGGCGATGGCGATGAGGGCGACGGGCAGAAGGTGGACCACTCCTACGCCCAGGCGGGGACATACACTGTTACCCTCAAGGTGCACGATAGTGCGGGAGCCATGGCGTCTGTCAGTAAGGAGGTTGTCGTCTATGCGCAGAGCGGGAGTGCCGTATTTCACGATGACTTTGCCGATGGCGATGCTGCGCTCGACCGGTGGCAGCTCGATCCGCAATGGGCGAGCGCAGGCGAAGGGACGATAGAGAGCCTCGGTGGTGCTCACGGCTACGTGCTCCACATCCGCAGCGGAGGCGATCGCTGGCAGAGACGTTACATCAGTGTGAGCCTGCCTCCTCTTCGTGTCGGGCAGAAGCTAGTCTTCTCGTGCGAGGCGATGATGAGCAAGACGAAGGATGATCAGATGCTCGGCATCTACCCGCTGCGGAAGTCACTCGATGCACCCACGCCTGGTCTCCCTTACTACCTGTACACGGATGCCGGCGGCGGCGCGCAGATTCACGAGGTAGACTCGTACGGAACGGACATCAGACACCCTCTTGCCTTCATCCCTGGAGTCTACCTTTGGTACACGTACAAGTTCGTCTTCTCCCCGGATGGCTACGAGTTCTACGTAAACGATGTCCTTTACGCGTCTGGCAAGAGCGGAGTGGTACTGAAGGACGGAGGAGAGTGGCTGATCGTTCTCGGCGACGAGAGCCACGCAGAGGCGTGCGACGCCTACTTCGACAATATTGACCTGACCGTTGAAGAGTGAGGTCATTACGTATTCATTACGAAGGACACGAGGAATAGGTGTGTGAGCAAAGACCGGACTGTTGATAAGCTTTAAGCTTTCCTCTTTTCCCTCAGTGCCTCCAGGGTCCTTTGTGATGAAAAGGCTTTGTGTATGCCTGGAAGTGTTAATGGGCTCTTGCTTGTTCCTCACTTCTTGACGCCGTTTGCGCTATAATGGTATCACTATGGCAGTTGTGAACAAGATCGGCAAGGTGATGAAGCGCAATCATGCCTTGGTCAGCTTTGACCAGGGGCGGATTACCCAGGCCATTCGGCGGGCTGCTGATTCTATTGGTGGATTCGAACAGGACTATCTTGAGGGGATCAACGATCGAATCTTCACTGCCGGTACGAATGATGAGGGAATAGCCGAGTTTCTCGCCGATCTCGTCGTTGTCGTCCTAAACGGCGATCCACACCACTTGGTAGCGAACTTCCCTCCGAGCGTGGAGGAGATCCAGGACGTTGTGCTGCACGTCCTGCACAGCACTGGGTTCATGCGCGCTGCGGATGCCTACACAGCATTTCGCTGGGGACACCATTGGGTGCGGCAGGGGGCGATCACGCCGGAGAAGTTTGTGCGAAACGGATATCCGCCTTCACAGATGGATCCACTTTTGGAGTGGAACCGCGCTCACGGTTGCGACACAGTCGATGGACTCAACGAGATCGTCAGAAGTGGGAAGATCAAGCGATTGATCGAAGACTCGTTGATGGTTTACGAAGACTCCCTGGATAAGGCAGCATCGAGGGTCGTTGGGCGGATCAAGGCGGGCGACGAGATCAAGATGATCTGGGTGAGTGGGCCATCGTCATCTGGAAAGACGACAACTACGGTCAAGCTGACCGATCGCCTACGGCGCGAGGGCCTGCGCTTTCTCATGTTGAACCTAGATGACTACTTTTGGCCGCTGATCGAGCACCCGAGCGATTGGATAAACGACCGCAATTATGAGACACCGGAGGCACTGGACATTCAGCTCCTCAATGAGCACCTGCGCGCTCTTCTCGCCGGCGAGACGATCGACAAGCCGGTGTACAGCTTCAAAGAAGGGAGGCGCATTGCAACAAAGAAGGTCTCACGCGAGCCTGATCAGATCCTCCTCCTTGACTGCTTGCACGGCTTCTACCCGCCGCTAGCTGAAGGGATCGATCCTCAAGTGATCTTCAGACTGTACATCGAGGCGATGAACCCGCTCTACGAGAGTTCGGTGATGAAACCGTTGGTGGAGATGGAGTGGAGTGGAGAAAGGATGACGCGTTTCGAGGATGTGCGCTTGCTGCGGCGATCATTGCGCGACGTTGTCCACCGAAATCATCCACCACTCTCCACACTTCTGCATTGGCATTACGTGCGACAAGGGGAACTGTTCTCCATAATTCCTCTTAAGGGAATGGCTGACTATGTGGTGAACGGAGGGATGCCGTTTGACCTCCCAGCGCTGAAGCCGTTCTTCTCTGGGAAGGACAGTATCTGGCCTGATCCGAGTAGCCTCGATCAGTACGCATCATTTCTCGATGCGCGCATCCGCTATCAACGAGTGAGCAAGCTTCTCGATGCAATCGAAGGTCTAACTATGGAACAGGTAAGAAACGTCGCGCTCATCCCTGGAGATGCGGTTGTGCGCGAGTTTATCGGCGGAAGCACGGTGAAAATCCCCCATAACGAATGAGGTGACAAGATCGTATGCCAGCAAATCTGACAGCCGACTTCCTCAAAGCACGTAACGAGTTCCGCGCCGCCAAGGACCGGCATGACAAGCTCGTGGCGCTTGAGAAGATGCTTGCCACCATTCCCAAGCACAAGGGGACCGACCACATGCAGGCCGACATCAAGCGTCGCATCGCCAAACTCAAGGAAGAGACGCAGGGGAAATCTTCGCACCGCAAGGGTCCGCAGCTTGACCACATCGAACGCGAAGGTGCGGGACAGGTAGTCCTCCTCGGTCCGCCGAACAGCGGCAAGTCGAGCCTGCTTGCCGCGTTGACCAACGCCCACCCCGAGGTCGCTGAGTATCCTTACTCTACCGTGCTACCTCTCCCGGGGATGATGAGATTCGAGGACGTGCCAATTCAGCTTGTCGATCTCCCCCCGATGAGCGCGGAGTATAGCGAATCATGGCTGTACAGCTTGGTTCGCCAGGCCGACCTCTGCCTCCTTACACTGGACGGGAGCTTGCAAGCGGAGGAACTCGCCAACACTGTGGAGGAGATCATCCTCCTGCTGGAAGAGCACCATATCAGGCTTGTGCGACGAAAGGAAATCACCGAAGAGGAGATGCGCGTGCGTGATGTGCCCTGCCGGATCGTCCTCACACGCGGAGATCTCGGTGACCTTGCATCAAGGGTAGAAGAGCTTTCCGATCTCTTCCCCGTGATAGTCACTTCGCCCATCGATAGAACGGGTCTTGATGCGCTGAGGGAAGGAGTCTTTGTCGCACTTAACGTGATCCGCGTGTACACGAAGCTTCCTGGGAAGCCCGCGGATATGGTGGAGCCATACGTCCTTCCCGTGGGGAGCACGGCGCTCGATGCCGTGCGCATGGTGCACCGAGACTTCGTCGATCGCCTCAAGTACATTCGCGTATGGGGATCGGGTCGATTCGACGGTCAGCAGGTTCCGTCGACCCATCTGCTTGCCGATCGGGACATCATCGAGATCCACCTAAGCTAGATCTGTTCAGGATCGATGTCTATCTCCACAGTCTGTCTGCCCTTGCTCGGGAATTCCTCGCCTATACGCGCACACGCGCCTCTCACGATCTCTCCAGTTGCGCCCTTGACTAGTATGACATCGCGCCCTCGCTGCCTCGGGTGAGGCGCAGGGCCGATGATCTGCACGTCGTAGCCCTTGAGCATACGGAGGAGTCGGTCGGCGCTTCTCATGTGAGGTAGCACTATCCGTGCAAGGTGCGAAAAGGGCGGGTAGAACATGGCTTCGCGATCGGCAATCTCTCGGGCGTAGAGAAGGTCGTAGTTCGCGTTGATGGCAGCTGTGATCGCGTAATGATCCGGATAGCTCGTCTGAACGAGCGCGCGTCCTCCTTCATCGAGCCGCGAGAACAAGTTGGTCAGGTATTGATATGTCCGTTCCGCAGCGCGGAAGTCCGGTCGAGCGAGGATCGCGTCGGCTCCAATCGCCGCTGCTAGTCCCAGGTCAGGTATGACAGGACCCTTTGCTGCAAGCGGCGTGCCGACGATAATCTGTGCTGCCCCCTCGATCGCATGCTCCGCAAGAGCGAGAGCCCCCTTGCTAGAGAGCGACGTTCGATCGATGCGTGCAATTGCGATGCTGGGGAAGTGCTCCCTCATCTCCTCCTCAACGCGTTCACTCCCAATTCCGACGAAGCGCAAGCTGCGCGAGCCGCAATTTGGGCATGCCAGACGCGGCTGCGGGCTGCCACAAACGCGGCAAACTAGCTGTGCTGATTGCACGTCATAGGTGAGGTTTGCTCCGCAGCGTGGGCAACGAAGCGGCCGACCGCACTGTTTGCACAGTACCGTCTGGAAGTAACCTCGAGCGTTGACACCTATCAGGACTCGCTTTCCTACGGCTAGCGTTTCGACGATGCCGGCAAGAAGGGATTCAGTCAATGCCCCTTTCTCTTTCTTCGTATCAATGACTCTGACACTCGTCTTGATCTGCTGTGCGGGCTGGCGAATGAGTTGCATAGTGCCTTGCTGTGCGCGGTAGAAGGTCTCAATAGACGGAGCGGCCGATCCGAAGATCGCTTGTGTGTCAGTCCTGCGAGCAACCATGTCGCGAGCATGATAGTGAGGGATCATTTCATCCTGTTTGTAGGAGCGGTCTTGCTCTTCATCGATGATTACTAGGCCGAGCTCAGAGAATGGCAGGAAGAGTGCCGATCGCGTTCCGACAACGACGCGCGATCTGCTGTGCAGGACATCATTCCACACACGCCCCTTCTCTCCCTTGGCAACTCCGCTGTGATAGAGAGCGACGGGAACGGAGATGGATGGCTGTAGATTGGCGAAGATGCCACGTGCAATGAGGATCTCCGGTGCGAGCAGGAGGACAGACTCACCTGACGCGAGAGTCTCTTCGATTGCCTTAAGGTATTCGCCCATTCGGGAGCGAGAAAAGAGGAGGGCATGGTCCTTCCCAGGCATCTTCGCTTCCATCGCCCTTACTCCCTCCGGAGATGTTGTCTGAGTGAATGTAGACCGCGCCTGAGCCTCCTCGATCAAGCCGAGGTCGACTAAGCGGTTGATAACACTGTTGGGTGTATGCAGCCTCTCTCTTAGGTCGGTCTCCGTACAGGGGGCATGCCTTGCCAGGAGGAAACGGAGTACCTCCGCCTGTCGGGGCGCACGCACGGCGCGTGATTCGATGTTCGTCGCGATCTTATCCAGATTCCCAGCAACCTGTAGATATCTCTCTTTGCGAGCGCTTGCGCTGCGCGGCAGGAGGCGATTTACGAACGGGCCTGCTGGTGACAGATAGTGTGCAGCTGTGTCTAGGCAGATCGCAAGCAGGTCTGGAGTGAAAGATGGATCGGGCTCAACGCGCAGCACCGGCTCAAGCTCTCCGGGGTGATTGCTTCGCTCTGCCAGCGATTGCACGATCCCTGCCTTTTCCCTTCCATGGAAACGAACGATGACGCGCTTGCCCACGGCTGTCGCTTCCTTGAGATCATCTCCAATCGCAAAATCGAACGGATGATCGATGGGAAGAGAAAGCAGAACGCGGGCGATCACGGTGCTACTCGCTCCAGATAGCCGAACATCCCACGCACTGACATGGCAAGCTCCGGGCGCAGTTGCTCATCGAATCCAGTCGGAAAGAGGTTCGTATCGGCGAGCAAGTCGTCGATCAGTTCCGCGAGCGGCATCTGCCCGCGCCGCGTATCGATCGCTTCCGCCCATCGTTTCAGAAGATCAGAATAGTTCTTCAGGAGTCGATCTGGATTATCTCCTGAGCCAAAGTGAGTGTAGAAGATCTTCTTTGGGTGAAGCGAGCGCAGCTTGTCGATCGTGTACAAGCTAACTTCCAGATCGAAGCTGGGTGGAGGAGTCGTGCAGTAGAGCACCCCGTTGCGCAGCGCCCCTGCTGCATCGCCGAGGAACAGATAGCGTCTATTGGGTTCAAAGAAGCAAACGTGATGTGGCGCATGACCGGGGGAGTAGATCGCCTCGATGGTGATCCCGGCCCCCAGATCGAAGCGCTCCCCGTCCCTTGCGGGCTGCACACGGCCCTCGTCGATTGGGATTGCCTCTCCGTAAAGAGAAAACATCTCTCCTGTCGCCTTGCGCACGCTCTCCACTAGGCGAGTCGGGTCGGCCAGGTGCCTCGCTCCACGTGGATGGGTGATAACTGACGCATGTGGGTATCTACGTGCCAGTTCTCCTGCCCCGCCGGCATGGTCGAGGTGAACGTGGGTTACGAAGATGTAATCCAGATTAGCATCCGGCAGTGCATCGATGATGTAGGGCGCAGAGAGAGATGTCCCGCTTTCAACTAAGGCACTTCGTGTGCCAAATATGTAGTAGGCCGCGCCTTCACGCATTCTGCCAAACTGGTGCGTATCTATTATCTTGGGAAGGGACAACGCTATCACCTCTGCGGGATTCTACATAAGGCCAAGCTTAAGCGCGAGGATCAAGAGAGCGCTCGCGACAAGGCAGCTAGCAAAGGATGTTATCGCCCCGCTGCGAATCCATAATCGAAATGTAATGGGTGTCTCTGTGCGTTCGCTGATAGAGACGGTAAGGACGCTCGCTGTCGATCCGATTGGCGTTCCGTTCCCCCCGAATCCAACGCCGAGAGCGAGCGCCCACCACAGTGGGGCCACGTTCACTCCTTGACTCTGCAGGCTGGAGATTATCGGGAGCATGGCGATAGTGAAGGGGATGTTGTCGACCACAGCTGACATGATCGCACTGATCCACAGCACGGCGAGCACGGCGATGATCATTCCGTGTCCGGTCAGTGCACCGATTTGGTTTGCAATGATCTCTAGCGCTCCCGCTGCTTCCAGTCCCCCGACAATGATAAACAGGGAGATGAAGAAGATGAGTATGTCCCAGTGCACCTCGTTCAATATCTCGTCGAGCGATGGGCGTATCCACAGGAGCCCAATCGATGCGCCGAGCAGCGCGACTAGACCAGGGTTAAGGTGAAGGGTATCGTGGACGAAGTAGAGAGCAATTGTACCGGCGAGGACGATGAGGATTCTCTTAGCTGTCTTGCGGTCCGTGAGGGCACGGGCTGGGTTTAGCTTGGCTATCTGAGAGAGGTTCTTCGGATGCTGTCTCAGTTCATTGCGAAAGATGAACAGCAGCAGCGCCTGCACGATCACCCAGACGATGAGGACGATCGGTGCTAGGTGCACGATGAAGCTATTGAAGGAGAGCCCGGCAGCTGAGCCGATGAGGATATTCGGTGGATCCCCGATGAGCGTCGCCACCCCCCCGATGTTTGACAGGAGGGCCTCCCCAAGTAAGAGGGGAATAGCGCTTACTCCGATGACCTCAGCGATAGATAAGGTGACCGGTGCGACGATAATGATGGTGGTGACGTTGTCCAGGACCATGGAGACGAGGCTCGTAAATAAGCCGAGAAGGATCATCAGCTTCCACGGGCTTCCTTGAGTGCGCTTGGCCACGCGGATGGCAAGGTATGTGAACAAGCCTGTCTTCTTGAGAATACCGACGATGAGCATCATCCCAAGAAGGAGAGTGATTGTGTTGAAGTCGATGGCTTCTACTGCTTCGACGTCGGTGTAGAAACGAAGCCAAGTACCCACGATTATCATCAGAACAGCCCCGACCAGGCCAACAATCGCACGATGGATCCTCTCTGAGAGTATTCCCACGTACGTGAGGACGAAGAGCAGCGACGAGATGATGAGTGGCCAGATTCCTGGATTCATGAACAAACATCCTACAGCATGCACATAGGCCGTGCAATGGAAGAGAAGGCTCTCCCCTTGGAAGGTAAGCTCCCGGCGATGCTGCTCCCGCCATCAGGGTTGCTGCAATGCACCATGTGGAGAAGCAGGCGAGTCCATGTCTTGGACTCGCCTGCGGAGGTACGCCTGTGAAGGCACAAGGAGGTGTAGGATTCACAGGGAGAGCACGGTAAGGAGGTGGTTGTGGTTCTTGACAGAGGGAGTGGAAATCACTTGAACCTTTCTTGGGGCTTGATTGTGGCGGCTCTGGAAAGATAGCTCATGTGTGGATAGATCGTTTAGGATAACCCCCAGATCTTTTTCTGTTCCCACGTGCAGGTATGCTTCCAGTCGCCCGGAGAGAAACAGATGGAGAGCATCATCCAGAGCCGCCTGATTAGATTCTATTTTGTAAGGTGATAGATAATGGATATGTCCTGGAAAGAAGAACGCACAGCATCGCCGGAATCGAGTTGCAGACAAACAACTAGAATTGCATGCAGATAGAGGACTACATCTATGATGGACCATCAGAATAGCCCATAACAATAACGCGAGAAAACGCTGTACAGCGTGCCTTCCCAATGATGTCACGCATGTGAGCATCACTTTCGGCAACCCGGCGACCATAGATTCCTCCCTTTAGGCCCGTAGCTTTGCGTCCCCAGTTTTCACATGGGTTTGCTATTATCGAGTAGCTGATTGATACCACAAAAAGCGTCGAAAGTCAAGCTTGCTTGTCTGGAAGTTTTCTGGCTTACTAAGTGAGGCTTGGCGTTCTATTATGTAAAATGGCTCCACACCGGGGGATGCTCTCCGCGGAGAAATGCAAGTGATGAGGGGTTGAGGAAGTGTGAATGACTGATGAGCAGCTGCGTTTGACTGATGATGTGCTGGCAATGGCAGAGCAGATTGTGCGTGCAGGCCCGATTTGTGACGAGTGCTTAGGGCGTGCGTACGCCAAGCTAGGGCACGGCCTGTCAAACGCAGAGAGGGGCAGCGCATTGCGGACGATGCTAACTATAAGTGGCACAGAAGGGAAGTTAGGAACGTGCTGGGTCTGCGGTGGGGCTTTTAAGCACATTGACAAGTTGGCGAAGCGGGCTTCAGCCATGAGTGATGGGGTCGAGTTTGAAAGCTATCTGTTTGGAGTGAAACCGTCTGCACGCATCATTCAAGGGGAGAAGTTGTTTGTGGAGCGCTACCCAACCGATACCTACGAGCCACTCAAACATGCGTTCAACAGGGAGATAGGAAAGGCATTTGAAGCGCACGTTGGGCATGGCACGGTCGATTTTGAGCGCCCACACCTCTCGTTTGTCATCGATCTTTCGTCTGACCGGATCGACCTGAAGGTGCGTTCGCTGTATATCTACGGTAGATACCAGAAACTCCTGCGCGGGATTCCGCAGACTCGGTGGCCCTGTCGCAAATGCAAAGGGAGAGGATGCGCGGCGTGTAATTACACAGGGAAGCAGTACCCAGAATCGGTGGAGGAACTGATCGCCGCTCCGTTTCTTGCTGCGGCACGGTCGGATGAAGCATACCTGCACGGTGCTGGACGCGAAGACATAGATGCCCGCATGCTCGGAAACGGGCGCCCGTTTGTCCTGGAACTTGTCTCTCCACACATGCGAAGCCTTGACTTAGTGTTCCTCAGAGAGCAAGTGAACATCTCTGCGAAGGGCAAAGTTGAGGTGAATGATTTGCGTTTTACCTCCCGTGACACGGTCGCTCTTGTCAAGGAGACACATGCCGAGAAGACGTATCGAGTTCGTGTCTCGCTCGCCTCTCCTGTCGAGGAAGGTAAATTGCTGGCTGCTGTATCCTCATTGATTGGCCAGGTTGATCAGCGCACCCCGCGACGCGTGGCGCATCGTCGTGCGGATCTCGTGCGCGTCCGTCGTTTGATTGATGCAAGGGCGATGATCATCTCCGAGCAGGAAGTAGAGCTTACCCTGCGAGGGGAAGGCGGCCTATACATCAAGGAACTCGTCTCAGGCGATGAAGGGCGAACGGTGCCCAGCCTAAGTGGAGTCTTGGGCGTTCCAGCACTGGTCACAGAGCTTGATGTTATTGACGTTAGCGCATCTGCGTTCCCCGCTTCGGTTTGAAGATCACCCTTCTTGTAGCGTAAAGTCTGTTCCGGGAGACCGTCAACATGAGTGAAATGACAGAGCGAGGCCAGACTATGAGAAGTTCCGCGGCATCCGACACGGTCAATGTTCTCAATGCCTACTTTCGTGATATCGCTCGCTTCCCGGTCCTCTCCCCGGAGGAGGAGCGCGAGGTGGCGCTTGCCATGGATGATGGGATCGATGGTGCACGCGAGCGGTTGATCACCGCCAATCTTCGTCTCGTCGTGAAGATTGCCAAGGAGTACACCGACGCAGGGCTTCCTCTCCTTGACCTAATCCAGGAAGGGAACATAGGCCTGATCGAGGCGGTCGACCGCTTTGAGGTACAGCGGGGCTATAAGCTGAGCACGTACGCTTCTTGGTGGATCAGGCGGGGTATCTTAAGCGCGATCACCGACTACTCACGCATGATACGTATCCCCGACTATCTGTTCCGTGCCGTGCGTCGGCTAGAGCAGATGCACGCCCTCGATCGTGAGGGGTCCTCAACTGATGAAGAGATCACCAAAGCGCTCGGGATGTCGGTCGATCGCCTGCGGCAGATAGAGAAACAAGTGAACGAGATTACCTCTCTCGACCGCGTCCTTGGTGGTGAGGGTGACGAAGCGCTGGAAGATGTCATTGAGGACGAGTCCGCCCTCTCTCCTGAACGCGAGGCGCTGCGTCTCCTCTTCCACGATGAGCTCAAGAAGGTTCTCGATGCACTCCCTGCGCGGCAGGCATTCGCGTTGCGATTACACTACGGGATTGAGGATGGATTCCCGTACAATCTAGCCGATGTAGGCAGGATCATGTCCATCAGCCGCGAGAGAGCGCGTCAGCTTGTGAAACAGGGGATGAACCACGTCAGCGAGACGTGGGGACACCGCGCCCTCGACTTCTATCGCGGCCTGCTCAACGACTGATCCAAATGCACTTGCATATCAGGCGGCGAGAAGAGCCCTGTCACACCCAAACACACCATGAACGCCAGAGAAACATGACACCATGCAACTAGAGTGGACCGTGTCGCAGGCGCGTCTCTACCAGTTGTATGCTACCGGATTGCATGCAAGGGATTATCCAACAGGGGCTGCGGGAATCGTTGCCAGCTTTCGCGATCTTGGGTCCATCCAACTCGATCCGCTCCCTGTTATGGGCCGTAATCACGATCTTGTAATTCAATCTCGTGTAGAAGGCGTGCATCCGGGAGAGTTACTTGATCTGATTCACCGTGAGCGGCTCGGATTTGAATACTGGGACAAAGCGCTCTGTGCGATCACGATCGAATCATTCCCTTGGTTTCGTGCTCTGATGAGCAAGGGAGGAAGCCGCTGCTGGGACGATCAGCTTGCTCACGCGTACCCGGATGCGGTCAAGAGAGTACATGAGGCGGTCATCGCTGATGGTCCTATCTCCAGTGTGGAACTGAAGAAGCTTGGTATCGCCCAAGGAGATGAGGTAAGCAGCAAGAGCTGGAGGTCATCGAAGCCGGCGAATGCCGCGCTCGATCTCCTATGGAATCGCGGTTTGATCAGCGTCTCGCACCGTCAGAACCACCGTCGCTACTTCGATCTGACGGAACGAGTCATCCCGCAGGAGCATCTGGATGGTGATCCTCCGTCGAGGGAGGAGTTCTTGGAGTACCTGCTGCTGGGACGTGTGCGCACGGTTGGCCTGCTCCCAACGCGTGGGGGAGCGGAAGCGTGGGCGATGCTGCAAGGAGTGCGCTCGGATGGAGTACCGAACCAGCTGCTGACAGACGAGAGATTAGCACTCGTCCATGTTGAGGGGATCGACACGCTATTCTACGCGCCCGCTGACGCGCAACAAAGCTTGGCGGTGGCTGAGAGAACGGCGATTGAGACCGATGTACGTTTTCTGGCACCGCTCGATCCTCTGTTGTGGGCGCGCACGGCAGCAGCGACGCTGTGGAATCTTGACTACGTATGGGAAGTGTACAAGCCGGTAGCGAAGCGACGCTTTGGCTACTACGTTCTTCCCGTCCTCTGTGGTGATAGGTTTGTCGGGCGATTCGATGGGCGCTATCTGCGGGAGGAGAAGGCTCTCCACGTGCTATCATACCAAGAGGAATCAAGGGGTCTCTCGTTGTCGCATCCTGCGATCTATGATGGATTCCAGCGCTTCCTCGAATACCTCGACGGAGAGCGGATCGTCCTTCCTACCGGCGAGATCTGGGAAAGAGAATAGTCTGAGGATTGGTTTCTGCTACCTTGATCTTGCTCGCAGTTGACCGCAGCCGGCGCTGATCTTCACTCCCCTTCCCATGCGTACCGTCGTGTTGATCCCCGCACTTGTGAGCTCCTGTGCAAACGCATCGACCCGCTCGCGTGGGCTGGAGAGGAAGATCGATCCCGGGATCGGGTTGAGCGGGATGAGATTGACGTGGCACAGCAGGCCTGCGAGGAGCTTGGCTACCTTCTTCGCATCTTCACCACTGTCGTTCACCCCGTCGATCAGAGCGATCTCGAAGGTGAGCCTGCGGTGCGTCTTCCTGACGTAGGCCCGGCAAGAGCCCATCAGGTCCGATAGAGGGTACTGCACGTTGATCGGTACGAGGCGGGTGCGCAGTTCGTCATCGCCGGCGTGCAGCGATATCGCCAGATTCACCTGTGAGTCCTCTTCCGTGAAGCGCTCGATCCCCGGGATGATCCCCACTGTGGAGATGGTGAAGCTGCGCGCCCCCAGGTTGAATCCCTCATGGTCATTCAGGATGCGGATTGACTTCATCACCGCGTCGTAATTCAGAAACGGCTCCCCCATACCCATGTAGCCGCTGTTT
>JAGGXO010000110.1 GCA_021163015.1 Candidatus Bipolaricaulota bacterium | reverse complement strand
TGCTCGCGCAGCAAGTGCACACTCAGCGCCCGTGGAACAACATCCGTACCGTCGACCTCCTGCGGATCGTTGTCGAAGAAGCCAAGGTCGGCCATCGCTTTCACTTTCTCCAGGTGTCCGGGGTAACGAATCGTCTTGTATTCGAGGTTCCTAACACGACCGTGCATGGTCTGCGGGAGGGTCGAACTCCCCCCGGAGGTGTGGAACGCCTCCAGTTTGTCGTACGGTGGCGGAAAGGAAATCTCTTCGAACTGAGTGAGTGAGGGGACGGTGACGATCTTCCCATCGCGAAGCACGGTCGATGGTTCCATGTATTCATTGATCAGACCGTGCGGTGAAAAGACTATCTGGTACCCAAGTGGCGGGCGCGGGTGTTGTGGGAGGCCGCCAACGCGGATGGACACGCTCTCCACATCATCGAGATCTTCCACTGCGGCTGCGGCGAGGATGTTCACCAGCCCTGGAGCGAGGCCGCAGTCGGGGATAATCGTCACCCCCGATTCCCGCGCCTGCTCATCGAGAGCCAGTTCACCAGCGACGATCCTGTTGTTCCCTCCGAGGTCGCAGAAGGAGACGCCACTCTCTACCGCCGCCCGCGCCAGGTTGAGATTGAAGAAGTACGGGACGGCGCTGATCGCAACATCAGAGCCTTGCATCGCTTGGCGCACCGCACGCGGAGCGCTGACATCGAGCCTGCGCGGGACGATCCTCTTATCTCGCAGATGCTCAGCTATCCTCTCGGCACGCGCAAGATCCCGGTCTGCAACAACGATCTGATCCACGTCATCGTGCGAAGCGAGGTAGTGAGCGATCGCCTGCCCCATCATCCCTGCGCCGATAAGAATGGTCCTCATTCAGATTCCTCCTGCATCATCCTCACAAACTGGTTGCGCAAGTCTTGCGGCCATTGCTCCGTATCCCAGGAGAGAGCAGTCTCTGACCGATCCTCCTCGCTTGGATCACTCTCGGAAGACGCACCCTGGGTAACAACCACGAATGAAAAGGATCCCTCTCCATCGAGCTGCATCGTCTGTGGATCATCAGGCCTCACAAACGCTCCGCTAGCCGTACCCGTAGCCGTTCCCCGCAGGTGCAGCGTTTGATCGGGCAAAGTTAGGACAATATACAAGCTTCCCGTTGCGCTCCCGCCGGTATCCGAGGAGAGGTCGACATCATTGGTGGTGAGATCGATCGCTCCGTGCAGGCTGATTGCTTCACCCTCAGCACCTCCTGAGTCGGCCATCCCACGAGCGATGAATGTCGCCCAACCGCTTCCGATCATAGTATTGCCGTCTCCTCTGGCGGCTCCTTGGAGCGTCCCCTTGACTTGAAACGCTACCTTCGTCTTGCCGATCGTGAGATCTCCGCACAGCGCAAGGTCACCGCTCAGCTGTGCGGTGACGTCCGTTCCGGAGAACCAAAGCACAGCAGATGCTAAGAAGTCTCCACTCCCCGATATTCTTGCGTTTGGTTCGGCGTAGGCAACCCCAGTGGCAATGGCTATGGTCACGAAGATGAGCAATGCATATTTCACGGTCTCTCCTTTCCGTCTTGATGATGGGGACAAGTATACCGGGAGACGCGCGTTTGTTTAAGTATCTGCCGCGGCGCTGGCACACTGGCCTCTCTACTCCCTTGCTAGCCGCATAGCGGGCGGGTATCTTTGAGCCTGTTCACAGGGAGGATTCATGGAAGATCGTATTGCAATCATAGGCGGAGGGAACCTGGGGACAGCGATCGCTCGTGGTTTGGCGGCTTCGGGGAAGATGAGCCCTGACAAGATCACAATTACCCGCCGTTCGATCCATCTGCTGGATGGACTCAAGAAGGAAGGGTTCAACATCGAGCCAGACAACACTTTGGCTGTACGCTCGGCACGAGTTGTTCTGGTGGCGGTCCGTCCACGCCAGCTAGACGCTGTTCTGGAAGAAATCTCACCGGCTTTGGTCGAGGGGAAGCACGTGCTCATCTCCACTGTCTCCAACGCATCCATCGCAGCGATAAGACATGGGTTGGGAAAGAAAATCCCTGTCCTGCGGGCAATGCCGAATATCGCCGTCTCCGTAGGGGAGTCGATGACTTGCCTGTGCGGGGATGAATCCGCCGGGCAGGAAGCACGGGGCGCGGCAACCAAGATCTTCGCTCCGCTGGGAGAGACGCTGTTCATCACCGAGGAGCAGATGACCCCGGCCACGGCTCTGTGCGCCTGCGGGATCGCCTTCTTCCTGCGCGCGATCCGCGCTGCGGCGCAAGGAGGGGTGGAGGTGGGATTCCACGCCGAGGACGCAATTCAGCTTGCCGCTCAGACCGCGCGGGGCGCGGCAACTCTTCTCCTGGAAGGTAACGCACACCCCGAGATGCAGATCGACAAGGTGACGACCCCGATGGGGGTGACGATTTCCGGTCTAAACGAGATGGAGCATCATGGATTCAGTTCCTCGATGATCCGAGGGATCATCACATCGGCAGAAAAGGCGGCCAAGCTTTACCGAGAACAGGGAAACAGCAATGGAGAAGAGCACTAGGTGCCGCATAGCAAACACAGATCTTGCGATCCTCGCCGGTGACATCACGCAGCAGGATACAGACGCGATAGTGAACGCCGCCAATTCCAGGTTGCGTGGAGGCGGAGGTGTGGATGGGGCAATCCATCGTGCCGCTGGGCCGATCATCGACCGCCAGTGCCGTGTCTACATAAGAGAGCACGGCTCACTCCCTCCTGGAAGAGCGATGTGGACCGACAGCGGGAACCTTAAGGCTAAGTATGTTATCCACACCGTCGGCCCGATCTACAGGAACGACGAAGAATCAGAGCCGATATTGAGAAGCGCGTATCAGGAGTCGCTGCGCCTCGCTGATGATCTTGGAGCACGCAGCATCTCATTCCCGGCGATAAGCGCCGGGGTATACGGCTATCCGCTCGATAAGGCAGCGCGAGTGGCATTGACAGCGATCACTGACTACCTGCGTGAAGGAGATACATCGCTCGTGCTCGTGCAGATGGTCTGCTTTACCGACTCCTCCTACGCGGCGTTTCACCGTGCCCTCAAGGGGTGTGAAGCAGTGATGGGTGATGAGTGATCCGAAAGAGCAAAACATCCTCTCGTAGAGGCGCAGGCCTGTCTGCTGGTGTCCGGCAGACAGGGCGCAGAGAAAAGACGCATTTGTGCTTGTGTAGCGTGGCAGCTGGTCTGCCACGTTTCGCCGTTGGAATAAGACAATGTAATTGGTTCGTTATCATTCTGAGTGGGTAGTGACTTCCAATTTCGGTTCATACAGGACTGATGCCGAGGAGGATCCACCACGAAAAGCACGAAGAATGGAATTTAATAGATTGTCAAACCGTGTGAATGGTTCTGCTCTTGAGGTGCACCGAGAACTGGGGCCAGGGTTGTTGGAATCGATCTATGAGCAGTGCCTTTGACTCCTTCGTGCTCTTCGTGTCCTTCGTGGTGAAACAGTCGACTCTGTGGGAGTCTTGGCGCTCGCCTGGTTGTCTCCAGTTACCCACGTGAAACGACAAAGAGCCATGTAATTCTTGGCGACTTGAGCGAATGATAGCGGGCGTG
>JAGGXO010000042.1 GCA_021163015.1 Candidatus Bipolaricaulota bacterium | reverse complement strand
TTGCGGAGTCGTTGCCTGGCGTTGGAAGGTATACCCACAGACCCCGCCGGGCACGTGGCCGATCACCGTGATAGCTCGCTTGGACGGAGAGATCATTGGACGACTTGATACGTCCATCACGGTACGGCGTTGATCGTTTCACAGGGTGCTTAGTAACATCTGGCTTGTCTCCTCAGCGCTGAGTTCTCCGTACTGGACATGAGGTTTGAAGGACAAGAGAGGATCAGGTACTGAAGTGGCCTGAATCTGGCGGTTGGATCGAACGTTGGCTCCCACTATTCGAGATTGAGAAGGGGGTCTGGGCCCCGGCCTCCATGTTGAAGGTGGTTGCGTAGCTGTTGAGAGGTTCAGGCAACCAGGTAGCGGCTAAGCTTCTCGCTTGGGGTTGATCTTGTGCTCAAGATGCGCTTGCTGTCTGGGCCACTTACCACTCCAGGGACAAGCATCTTCTCTCATCGCGTCTCCCTTTCCACAGCCACCTTCTTACAGGAAAGACCAGAGATGCCTTTTCAATTCTCCTCAAGCACGGCGTTGGGGGTAAATCCTTCCAAAGAGCGAATTGAGAAGGGTTGCGACCAGCCAGGAAACTCGCTAATGTAGGAACCAGGCCGGCGTGCCAAAGCGCCTAAAGGAGGTATCAATGACCAAGTACTGTCATTCTTGCACGATGCCGTTAGATTCCCCTGATGCCAAGGGACCCTCGGAGATCTACTGCAAACACTGTACGGACGAGGCGGGGAACCTCAAGCCCCGCGATGAGATCAAGCAGGGAATTGCTTGGTGGCTTAAGAGCTGGCAAGAGGAGATAACCGAAGAGCAGGCACAAGAACGAGCAGAACACTTCATGCAAGCGATGCCCGCGTGGGCAGAGGATTGAGACACCGACCCGTCGCCTCGCAGCATTAGGAGCACGATCCCTCGATCACGTCCGGAACCGACGTTGGGCAATTCAATCCCCTGCAGGGGTTGATTCCCCACCCTTTGGGCCGTGCTTCTCACTAAGTCTCTTGATGCACCATCCGCTTGCGGCAGGGTACTTCATTACAGGAGAAGGATCTGATTCCTCGTCCGTGAGGGCAATTCACGCACAACGCCTCCCGATACACCATTGGCTAAAAGCAGGCCAGCTCACCTACGACGCAAGCGTTGATGTGCTGGATTCTCGATTTCTCCATGGCCTTTCTCCGTTCTTTCATGCTTCAAGACCACGTGAATACTGGGCTGGTAGCGAACGTCGAGGATTGGCTTCGAGAAGATATTCCGAACACGTGTCCGTCACTTAGCCTCAGCAAAACCTCTCAATCCTTCGAACGATGTCTCGCAAGATACTGACAGAGACATCGCATCGGAGAAAAAGGGCCGGGCATGTAGCCGACCACAGACCGGGGATCTCTGCCCGACGCTTGACAGTCTAGATACAGCTTCTTTAGCCTATTTCCTGGCATATTGGGAAAGCACTTGCACAATCTGGGCATCGACAGCTCTCCCGAGAACTCCGCCAGATCAATTGACCGTATTATCCCTTCCTTGGGCGACCTATTGCGAAGCAGACGGAAGTAGCGCTTGTGGTTCGGACGTTTCTTGATGTTCAGCGGCCCCTCTAATTCATATTTGTTCTGGTGCCATCATGCGTAGAGGCGATTCCTTATCCCTTGTTCGTTGTGGTATCCTATCGGCCTGCGATCGGAAAGGTAATCTAGTTCGCATCTTCCGTCGACAAATGTCCCAATGGCAGATCACGTTTTCCCTTAACTTGGATTGAAGATGGAACGCCAGAGAGAAGCGACGATCAGTTACCCGCAGCACCGACCGTACACCCAGTCAGGCGCGCGTACAGTCACCTGGCCCCGTACGACCCTGGCGGTGGTTTGCGTTGCAGTGATCGTCGCTGCGGCTTGCTTCCTCTATGTTTGGCAGGGGACAAGGATCCTTGCACTCACCGCACAGCGTGAGAGCATCAAGCAGACCACCACTTCTATACAGGAGGTGAATAGCTGGCTTGACTTCCAGATCGGGCAGGCGTTCTCGCTGGAGCGGGTTTCGCGGATCGCGCGCGAGCAGCTCCATATGATCGAACCGACCGATGTGCGCTATGTACACATCAATCCCCCCACAACAGAAAAGTGAGAAGGCCCCGAAACGCGCTTGGATAATCGTTGCGCTCCTGGTGATTAGCGGGATCGCTGTAGTTGGCCGTCTTGTCCAGTTGCAGATTGTGCAACACGAGCACTGGCTGACGGTAGCAAATACGATCCAGGAGCAGACGGTGGACCTACTCCCGCGGCGAGGGACGATCTACGATCGCAATGGAGTAGCTCTTGCCTACGATGTAAAGGCAACGGCGATCGCTATCGATAGCTTCAATATGACTAATCCGGAGGCAATCTGTAAGATCCTCTCAGATGAGTTGAATCGCCCGATCGGCGAGCTAGAGAAGCTCGTTTACCGCCAGCGCTATTTCACCTGGATCGACCGCAGCGTGGATCTAGAGGCGGCGAAAGAGATCAAGAAGCGTGTGGCGAAGGCAGATGCAAACGGCCTAATCTTCATCGACACCTGGAAGCGCTGCTATCCGCAGGGTGATCTGGCATCGAACATCATCGGCTTCGTCGGCACTGATGGTCATGGCCTCGAGGGTATCGAGCTTGCCTACGATGACGAGTTGGCTGGTACAAGCGCGCAAGTGCATGTTGTGAAGGGGGCCGATGGCCGGACGTATCAGACTGAGACGATACAGGAGGGACAGCCGGGGGACGACGTCCATCTGACGATAGATTCTGA
Organism: Candidatus Bipolaricaulota bacterium; assembly: GCA_021163015.1. Classification (GTDB taxonomy): domain Bacteria; phylum Bipolaricaulota; class Bipolaricaulia; order UBA7950; family UBA9294; genus M55B144. The sequence continues at coordinate 2,645 of JAGGXO010000042.1, read as the reverse complement.
TCTACAATTCATCTGCGAACAGGAGATCGACGGCGGCGTAACCCGATATCGCGCCAACACGGGATTCATGATCCTCATGGATCCGAACACCGGCGAGATCCTGGCGATGGCGCAGGATCGCCGTTACGACTTGAACAAGTTCTGGTCGTCGACCGCGACACAGAGGAATAACCTGGCCACAGGTTTCCTGTTCGAGCCGGGATCGACGTTCAAGGCGTTTGCTGGCCTCGCCGCGCTTGACTGCGGTGTTGTCAAACCGAGCGACACGTTCAACGGAAACGATGGAATCAACATCGCCGGGCACGTGATCCACAACTCCGATCACGAATCGTTCGGCACGGTCACATTCGCCAAGACAATCAAGTACTCGATCAACACGGCTATGATCCGTGTCGCACAGCAGTTGGGAGAGGATCGTCTGTACAACTTCCTCGCTGACCTAGGTTTCGGAAGGGCTACTGGAATTGAGCTTCCAGGCGAGGTGAATGGCATTCTCCGCAACGTCAGCAAGTGGTCGAGGCTCGCGCTTGCATCGACTGCTATCGGTCAATCGGTCGGAGTGACAGGGGTTCAGCTGGTGCGAGCGATGGCCGCGGTAGCCAATGGAGGAAAGGTCCTGGTTCCGCACATCGTCAAGAAGGTTGGCGACAAGGCGACGGAGATACCAACTGTTCTGCGCACCGTAGCTGCACCGGCGAGCGCCGCCACCATGCGATCCCTGATGCGCGCGGTCGTCAAGGATGGAACAGCCCCATGGGCTGATCTGCCAGGGTTTGAAGTCGCCGGAAAGACGGGGACTGCGCAGAAGGCAGTCCCGGGAAAGGGATATGTCGATGGGAAGTATACATCGCTCTTCTCCGGCTTCTTCCCCGCCGATTCGCCGAAGTACCTTGGCCTTGTCGTGCTTGACGAGGTGAAGACAACGCCTGTATGGGGCGGATACACGGCGGGGGCGATCTTCCACAATGCAGCTTCGCGGCTCGTATTGGCAGAACACGTAGCGCCGGTTGCGAGCATCGAAGGGCAACAAGTACATTACAGCGCATCAACGCAACCTTCCTTAGACACAAGAGTGTCCAGCATCGCTCCGCCTCCAGCGTGGCTGAAGCTTCCCTAGCACATTTGAATTGCCCCCTTGGTATGTATCTTCCGCAAGATACCGTTCACGCTTGTACGGGAATGTGTAAAGTTATAAACTAATAGCTACAATGCGGAAATAACTTCGGCGCGTAATGAATCGACTGGTTTTGAAGCGCACCTCTCAAACTGACTACTCGGGCAGCTTCCGCAACAGTCGCCCGATCGTTCTTCCAGCCAACTGTCGTCCTATGCGCTTGCTACCCTTCTCTCTCTTTACTGCGTAAGCGTTATCCCAGAGACGAAGAAGCTTGTGAATCCATTACTTGGTGGACATCGACTGCCCTCCAGTGATTGCATGGGTTCTTGTGGGTGAAAGAGCAAGCCGCTGTTCACGAGGTAACGTATGGGCGCAACGCTCGCAATTGACCCACCCAACCCTTGAGATCTACAGGCCGCGAGCGGTTATCTGGTACTTGAATGCGTAGCCAGCTTCTAGCGCTATCTTCTCCATTGATGCTCGCACCTTCGAGAAGTCGAACGTGTAGCTGTACTCCTTGCCGAAGATCCGCGATTGCTCCTCGATGGAGCCGCTGCGAGGCCCTGTGCCAAGCTTGTATCTCTCTTTCTTGAACCCGAACCCCGGGCCAGTCTCGCTGCTGCCTCCGGAGATACCGGAACCTGATTCCTTCAGTACCTCCGTGAAGCGCAGCTCCTTCGCCTCCTCGTCCACGCGGAACCTCGCGCTGTAGGCGAGCTTCTTTCTTGAGAGGAAGGCACGCCTCTCAGCGACGGTGAGGCTAAGTGAGTAGACCCCCTTCTTCTCTTTCAGAGTTGCCGGGATGCTCTCGACGAACTCCTTGATCTGATCGATTAGCATGTTTGGTCCTCCTCTTCCGCTTAATCTTCCTTGGATCACAGCATGCACAACACGTGCTCCACGGATGAATTCCTTCTCGCCTATTATTGCCTCAGGATGATGGCGAGCATCGATAAATCGGCCTGTGCAACGCCAGGGATGCGGGATGCCTGGCCGAATGTGCGCGGGCGCACACGCGACAGCAGGTCGCGTCCTTCGATCGACAGGCTTTCCAGTGCGCTGTAGTCGATCTCTTCTGGAATGATCAGCTTCTCCATCCGGCTGAGGCGCTCGATCTCTCGCTCTTGCTGCTCTAGGTAACCCGAGTACTTGGCCTCGATTTCCACTTCGCTGAGTACGTCTGGCGGATATCCATTAGGTGGTATGAGATCGAAGAGGCGCACTGGCGGCCGCCGCAATAGTTCGTACAGGCTCGCCCCGTTGTCGGCCAGAGCGGGCGTGCCGCGCTCGGTGAGGATCGCGTTCAGTGGATGACGAGATCCGATTCTCTCACTTCTTAGATGGGAGATAAGCAGCTCGATCGCCTCTTTGCGCGCCATTGCCCGTTCATAGTAGCGATCATCAAGCAGACCGATCTTGTGGCCTACCTCCGCCAGGCGCAGGTCGGCCACAAGATCGGTCTGCTTGATGATCGCTACTATGAACGGGCAATGGCGCGCAAAGAGGCGATCGAGCTGCTTATCTCCCA
>JAGGXO010000043.1 GCA_021163015.1 Candidatus Bipolaricaulota bacterium | reverse complement strand
TTCCTGACGTAAACGACTATCTAGAGGATGGGCTCGATCTCCTCCTCGCACCGGATTCGATCGACTTCTTCTATCGCACCTACGATGCCGGGATATTCTGGGTCTTCCTCTCCAGCCGTCACGGCGGTGCTGATGCGATTAAGCGGGTGCTCAAGGAGAGCTACACCTATGAAGGTCGCTACGCGATCGATGCCGCGTTTCGCGATCAGGGGCTCAGCTTCGATGACCTGTGGGAGGAATTCGCCGTTGCTGCCGGAGCGGGCGACCTCCCCGGTCGCGAGGTGTTATCTGGCCTCTTCCATTCTGGGGCAGGTAAGAAAAAGGTAAAGAAGCATGAGACAGTGACGCGCAATGAGCTTCCCGTCTCTACGTACGAGGGTGTCTGGAACGGTGGACAGCTCGTAGTCGATCGATCCAACGCGAAGAACGTTGCGTCCTACGAACTCAGGTACGCCGATGAGCCGGCTGGAACGCCCCTACGCGTTGCCCACGCCTACGGGATCGACTACCTGCGCTTGAGGGCGAGCACACAGAAGACGATGATGATATCCTTTGTTGGAGACAAAGGGACAGCATTCCGCGCTGACGTTGTCCTTTCTGAAGGTGATGCGTACACTGTTCATCCGCTTGCAGAGTGGACGCCTGTCGCCGTTGAATCGCCGGATCAGTATGATGAGATCTGCATCGTCATAACGCGTGGTGCAGCAGGGACGGGCACCTACTCTGTGAAGATCGAACAGGGAGAGTGAGGGCGTGAACGAGCGATTGTTCCTTGCCATAAACGGTCTTTCGCACCATAGCGCCTTTCTCGATGCGCTGATGGTCTTCTGTGCGCAGTACATCCCGTTCATCCTTATTGCCTTCCTTGCGTACCTGTGGATACTCGGCAAGAGCGCTGGAAGACGAGCGGCATTTCGCGCTGGGCTGAGCGGAGGGACGGCGCTTGTCCTCGCTCGCATCGTGGGGGTGTTTCACTATCAGGCACTCCCGTCAGTTCTTGGCTTGGGAAGACCGCTCATCCTGCACACGTCGAACAACAGCTTTCCCAGTGACCACGCTAGCTTTGCGTTCGGCATCGCGATGAGCCTCCTCTTTTCAGGCAGCACGAGCATCTGGCCGCAGGCCGTGCTCCTTGCTGTGTTGGTCTCCTTTGCCCGCGTCTTCGTTGGCGTTCACTTTCCGCTGGATGTCCTTGTTGGAGCGGTTGTGGGGACGTCCGCTTCGCTGCTGATCCATCTCCTGAGGAAATTGAGCGACCGCATCGCCGATCGGGTTCATGGTGTTCAGGAGAGGATCTTGTCGTCTATGAGCCGCGGGTCCAGATAGGATGCACGCGCTTGTGACAATGATCGTCTCGATCGTCAATGGAATGGGGTATGCCGGGATCGTGGCGGCGATGTTCCTGGAGAGCTCGTTCTTCCCCTTTCCAAGCGAGCTGATCCTCCCCCCCGCCGGGTACCTGGCGAGCCAGGGGAAGATGGATTTGTGGATCGTCGTTCTGTTGGGGATTGTCGGATCGATTCTGGGGGCGCTGTTCAACTACTGGATATCGCTGCGCCTAGGGCGGCCATTGATTCTGCGTTTTGGGAAATACGTCGGGTTGACGTCGCGCGCGTACGATCGCGCGGAGGGGTTCTTCCATCGGCATGGAGAGATCAGCACCTTTGTCGGTCGGCTTATCCCTGGCCTGCGTCAGTACATCTCGCTTCCCGCCGGGCTGGCGCGTATGCCGATCGGCAAGTTTGTCCTGTTCACCGGGCTAGGGGCGGGAATCTGGGCGAGCGTCCTCTCCCTCGTGGGATACATCATAGGGAACAACCAAGAGGCGATCGGTAGCTCAATCCACCGCATCACGATCTACACCGGCATCGGGATTGTTGTCCTCATCATTGCTTATGTCTTCTGGTACCGTCATTGCCGCACGAGGCGCTAGATCCTAAGAACTCTGAGAACGTCTCTTGCAGAAGCACAGCGGTTTCTTACCATGAAGAACATGAACAGAAGAATGGGTGAAGAGTTGTTGCCTCATGCAAGGTTGCAGAGAACGCAAAGGGAAGCGCTGGAACTAGCAGAAGAACTTCAACAAAGAGGTGCAAGAATCTCTTAACATAAAGGAAATGAAGTACCCCGCCGCAAGCGGGCGGTGTATCAAGAAGCTTTCTCAGAAGCACGCCCCAAGGGGCGGGCAATCAACCCCTGCAGGGGATTGAAGGGATCACAAGACGAAGCGCTTGGCTCTGGCCTCAAGATTGGAGAGGTTGAAGGTAGTCATAGGCAGGGACTTCACTGTTTGTCGCCCATGGGATATTATCTTCTTGTCCTTCGTGCTTTTCGTGGTGTAGCTTCTCCGACAAGTGTCAGTGCGCCGTTGTACTCAAGTATCATGGTCCTCAATACGTGCACGCTGCGAGTCCAAGTAACCCTGCAGGATAAGGACGGCGGCCAGTCCATCGCGCAGGTTCTTTCTCTTCTTGCGCGAGATATCCGCTTGTATCAGCACGCGCTCGGCCTCGCTCGTTGTCAATCGTTCGTCGAACAGGATCACCGGTACCTTGCATGCATGCCTCAGTTCATCAGCGAATTCCTGCACCGCGCGGGCCATCTCTCCTTGCGATCCGTTCATGTTGAGCGGGAGGCCGAGAACGATCCTTCCCACTTTTTGGTCGTGAGTGAGGTGGGCGAGGAAGGATAGGTCTTCAGCAAGTCTCGTGCGTATATGGACGGGAAGTGGACTGGCCAGTATCTCGTCCTCATCGCTCAGAGATACGCCCAAGCGCTTGCTGCCGTAGTCGATCCCCAGGATGCGCATTACGATGAGTTGATGACCTCGAGCGCCCGTTTGACGAGCTCGGCGAGCGGCAGATCTTCGTTGCGTAGACGTTCTAGCGCTCTGCGTGCCTCGGAAACGGAGAAGCCGAGTGACTTCCCGGTGAGTGCCCGCAACGCTGTCTCCTCTTTTTGCGATAGCGGAATCGAGCCCCCTGTTCCCAGATCCGGCGTAAGCTTATCGCGCAGTTCCACCAGGATGCGCTGTGCCGTCTTGCGCCCGATCCCCTTCACCTGCGTCAGCTTGTCCACATCCCCGGCGGAGACGGCAAGGACGAATTCGTCCGGAGAGAAGAGAGAGATGATCTGCAGTGCCAAGCGTGGACCAACCTGCCCCACCGGGAGCAGGCGGCGAAATATCTCCCGCTCCTCCAGAGATGGGAAGCCAAACAGGGAGATGGCGTCGTCGCGAACGACAAGGTGGGTGTAGATCAGCCCTTCTTCCCCCAGG
>JAGGXO010000146.1 GCA_021163015.1 Candidatus Bipolaricaulota bacterium | reverse complement strand
GAGAAGGCCTGTGGATAGACGACGTTCAGGCCCTTGTGGAGCGCGGATGAAGCCGCTCCGATGTGGTCGCAGTGCTCGTGCGAGAAGAACAGGTAGTCGGTTGACTTTAGGTTGATTCCAAGCGCTGCCGCATTTCGCTCAAGCACGATCTTGTCTCCCCCCGTATCAAACAGGAGGCGGACACCAGTGCGTTCCACAAGTGCTGAAAAGCCCCATCCCGGGCGCAGATCATCCCGGGAAGACCGGTTGTCATAGATGATAGTTATCCTCTCACTGGGCATCTCTTCCTCCTCACACTCTCTTGCTATTGCTTTTTGGGAGGGCAGGAAGCCATGAGGTTTGCTTTGGCCTTGGCATATTGCTCTCTTGACCCCCAAGGTTGTCTTTGCGAAGTTCAACAACAAGCCGTGTTCCTGGCTTCCTAATCTCCTTAGGGACGTTTAGATGTCGATCACTTGTGGGATCATAGTGTTCGTGTCGAGGATGACCACGGTCGCTCTCCCGCTGATCCAGCCGCACGCCTCGCCCGGATTGATGACGAGCGTCTTTCCTTCTCTGATGTCGATCTCGTGTGTGTGGCCGTAGATGACCAGATCATAGGCCTCGCTCTTCACGAGCGCGTCTATGAACTTCGGCTCGTGCATCACTACTCCGCGCCTGCCGGCGAATTCAAACTCGTGGTGGTCGGGGTAGATCACGCCGATCTTCTCGAATCGTTTTGTCAGATAGAGTCGCTCACCATCGTTGTTCCCGAACACGCCGATTAATGGTGCATTAAGAGCAGCGAAGTGATCGGCAGTGATCGGCGAGATGAAGTCACCGGCGTGCACGACCAGATCGACGTGTTCTTCGTTGAACAGGCGCACGGCAGCGGCGATCTTTGGCATGTTGTCGTGCGTGTCTGAAATGATCCCGATTTTCATTGCAGTGTCTCGCGAATCTTGGTCGCCATGGCGATGAACGCTTGCGATATCGGCGATTCCGGCGCCTGCAGCACGATCGGTCGCCCGTTGTCCGCCTCGGCGCGTGCCTGCGGATCGATCGGTACTTTGCCCAGGAAGAGCACGTCGAGCTTCTTCGCCTCTTCCTCCCCTCCGCCCCAGCCGAACAGGTCAATCCGTTCTCCGCAGTGTGGGCAGATCAGGCCGGACATGTTTTCCACGATCCCGATGTTCTTGATCTCCAGCTTCTTTGCCATGTTTGCCGCTCGTCTCGCGTCGATTAGGGCGACCTCTTGCGGCGTCGTAACGACAATCGCCATCTCCGGTGACGTGTGCTGGGCGATCGTCAGAACTTCGTCTCCCGTGCCGGGTGGGAGGTCGGCGATCAAGATGTCGAGATCGCCCCAGTCCGCCTCGCCGAGGAATTGATCGATCACCTTCGAGCGCAGTGGTCCGCGCCAGATGATCGGTGTCCCTCCCTCGACCATCGAGGCGATGGAGATGATCTTTATTCCATTGACATCGCTGGGGACAATCATTCCATGTTCAGTTCCAAGACCGCCAGTGAGGCCCGTCATCTGGGGGACATTCGGTCCGGTGATGTCCGCGTCGAGGAGGCCAACGCGCAGCCCGCTCCCAGCGAATGCATACGCCAGGTTGACGGCTACTGTCGTCTTTCCTACTCCGCCCTTGCCGCTGAACACGACCAGACGGTGCTTGATCCGCTTCATCGCATTCTCGATCCCCTGGGTCGGGTTCTGCGCGTGCACCGTCGGTTGCTGTTTGTTGTCGCTCATTTCTTCTCCCTTTCGCCAAAGATCCTTGTGCCGATGCGTACCATATTTGCTCCCTCTTCGATTGCGGTATTGTACGTGTTGCTCATCCCCATGGACAGGACCCGCATCTCGGCATTTGCCAGCTTCTCTTTACCTAATTGGTCAAAGAGATCCTTGGTCCTCTTGAAGTAGGGACGCGCCTCCTCCGGGTCGCCGAAGCGGGGTCCCATCGTCATCAATCCGCGCACGCTGATGTGCTCAAGGGTGGACATCTCCCGCAGCAGATCTTCTGCTTCTTCCGGCAACACGCCCGCCTTCTGTGGCTCGCGCCCGGAGTTTATCTCAATTAATACCGGCATGGTGCGCCCCAGCGCTGCACAAGAACGGTTTATTCTCTCTGCTAGCCTCATAGAGTCGACTGTTTCGATCATGTCGAATATCTCGACGGCGCGTTTCACCTTGTTCTTCTGCAGGCGGCCGATGAAGTGCCATGCTGCCTTCTTGCCGATGGCGGCGAATGCTTCTCGCGCTTCCTGGATGTAATTCTCCCCAATTACCGTGATTCCGGCGGCGATTGCACGCAGGATTTCATCAGGGGTGCGTGTCTTTGCTGCAGCGACGAGTGTGACTCCTGGCGGCAGTTTGGCAAGGATTTGCTTCACGTTGTCTTCGATCATGTTACACCTTCTTAACATCTTGGACGCGATTTTGTAATCTCGTCTCGATCGCTATACTGCTACCAGCAAGGCTAGCAGAAGAGCGGTGCCGTCACATTGTACATCGATATGACGCTACTTTCTTCCTTATGAAAAGGATTAGTGTTGCGATTGGGTAGAGTGCGGACTGGGTAAGTCTGGAGTTTAGTATCCGCATGTGCTCAGAGACACTAGAGAAACCTGGTGGAACTGGAGGATCATTCTTTGGGCTTTGGAGGATTCAGGTTGATCACTGAATCGGTGGTTTCTTGCTTTCTCTTTCCTTTTCTGAATACCTCAAATAAGAGCATGACTCCGACCGCAATCGCCGCGATCGCGATCCACGGTATGTCGACTGCATAGTGCTTTCCCACGCCCAGCGCAGCAAGGACAATCCCGAAGATCAGCCCGAGGACGTCTGTTCCCAAACCACTTGATTGCTTGTAGAGGGCTGCAGCGATGAGGAGACCGGCCGCAATCAAGAAGCCGATCCAGTCGATTCCCTGACGGTTGATCAGGAGGAAGACCCCGAAGAGGAGGAGTAGGACTGCCCATGTAAACCGCTCTATCTGTCCCTTTGTTGGTTTTGCCATCTGTGAATCACCCTTGGTTAGCATACATCAGATCCCGCTCTCCCATCAAGGGATATCCCGAACGTCGGGTGGTTCTGCACGTTACAGGACCCGCAGGGCGCGGTGCTGTGCGCGATCACCCACGTGGAGATGGCAGAGGCTTGACCCTAATCGTGTAGATACCAATAGGCCGGAGGACTCACTTCCTGAGCAGTTTGGTATCTCCCGGATCACCCTCTTGGTTCTCGGAGTCATAGCTCAGCACTCAACGTCTTTGCGCGATATCCGGGGATGGGATATAACTTGCTTGTGCACCTCATCCATGATTACCTCTCAACTCTGCATTCCTTTGGGCGCAACGCGCGTCTGTATATCCTGTTCTCATTTGCCAGTGGTTTCAGCATCGCCGTCTACTCCCTGTTCTTCAATCTCTACGTAGTCTCCCTCGGGAAGAGCTCGTCTTTCCTGGGGATTCTGGTTGCCCTCCCGATGGCCATGAACCTCCTGTTCGCGCTTCCGGCTGGGCTCCTCGGCGACAGGATCGGGTACAAACGCGGCCTCCTCATTGGAACGTTCCTCACAATCGCCTCTATCGTGGGGATTGCCCTGTCGAGCTCATCTTCCGGCCTGATTGTATTCAGCGTGGTGAGCGGGTTGGGAAACTCTCTTATCTGGGTGATGGGGGCGCCGTTCATGATGGAGAACAGCCTTGAGGAGGGGAGGACGCACCTATTTAGTGTGCAGTTCTCGATGAACACCTTCTCCGGTTTCTTCGGATTTCTCATCGGTGGGAGTCTCCCCGCCCTCTTTGCTCACTTCCTCCGCATTCCTGCGGGAGGGGCCGTTCCCTATCGAGCAACCCTGCTTGTGAGTGCCGGATTGATGGCAGTGGCATTCATACCGCTCTTCTTCTTGCACAAATCCAAACGGGAAGGACATTCCGAGCCGGTTCATCTCAGGGAAGCGTTCTCGGAACCGGGGTTGACTGCCAAGCTCCTCGTGCCTGAGATCGTGATTGGCCTTGGCGCGGGACTCCTTGTTCCGTACTTCAACATCTTCTTCAAACAGACGTTCGCCGTATCGGATGGCCTCCTCGGAACGCTCTTTGCCGGTCAGTCGATAGCGATTGGCATTGCCACCCTCACTGGTCCGCTCCTCGCCGCAAGATGGGGAAAGATCCGTGCGGTTGCAGCGACGCAACTCGCTTCGATTCCGTTTCTTCTTCTGCTTGGATGCTCGAATTTCCTCACGGTCGCTGCCATCGGATTTCTCTCGCGCGCGGCGCTGATGAACATGGGAGGCCCGCTTTACTCGGCATTTGCGATGGAGAAAATTGCTCCGCGCCGCCGCGCTGCGGTGAACGGGCTTCTCACCATGAGCTGGAGTGGAAGCTTTGCCCTGAGCAATTGGATAAGTGGGCACTTGCAGGAGACAATTGGTTTCTCGCCGCTTTTCTTGATTACGTGTATTGCTTACGTCGTTGGAGCTTCCCTCACTTACATCTTCTTTGCTCGGGTTGACATAAGGGCATCTGATTAAGAAGGCGGCGTTGCGCTCGTTCATCGATCTATCATTTTCGTAGCGTCTATTCTGACAGCACTTCCGAAGCCGGATCTTGGAGTACTCAAGGTATTGAGTAATCATGCTCAGTGTCTTGAATAAACAGGGATTTGGTTGTGCTGTTGTCTTCGGGCCCTAACAACGCGCCCCTTATGGACTGTGGAAGAGCCTCAACATGAGCGATCGCTTGCTGTAGATGCACGTAGCCCGACGGCCTAATTCTTGTTTGTTGCGTAGTAGAGCCTCCCTTTGTGCACGCGCCGTGCTATCTTGTCGGATTCGGCGAGCCGCGCTAAGTACTTCCCGACTTCCGCTGGGTTGATCCCCAACGAATCGGTGAGGTCGGCCGTAGTGCACGGACGCACTGCGAGGATGCGTAGGATCTCGGCAGAGATCTCCTCCTCACGTAGAAGCTTAGACTGCGATTTCGTCCGTTTCGGCACAACGGCGATCGTGACTCCTGGAAGGGCCTCCTCCATGCGAATACGGATCTCATCCAACTTCCCTTCCGGAATGGGATTGACAGGTTCCTCTGGCGGACGCACGCAGGTATTCAGGTTCACCTCGTGTGGTCGGATCATGCGGATCTTCTCGACGATCCCAGCGATCGCCTCTTCCGTCACGTTTGATCCATACTTCTCCGATTCGAGGAGCATCACCTCTAGCCAGATCGGCACCACGCGCGCGAGCTTTGCAATTGCATCCGCAATTGCGTCGATGTCAAACCCGTACGCCGGGCGGTTGATGCGAACAAACGTGTTCTGATCGCCGGCGTCGAGCGTCGGCAGGACAAGATCACAGCTCGCCGCGGCGTCGAATACGTCTGCGCGAGTAAGTAGGGAAGAATTGGTGATGAGGGCGATCGGAATCTGCG
>JAGGXO010000056.1 GCA_021163015.1 Candidatus Bipolaricaulota bacterium | reverse complement strand
AAGTGATGGATGCTGAGTTATGGCGCTTCTACCTGCTCTACAACCGCCCGGAGGGGCGTGATGTGAACTTCTCGTGGGAGGAACTGGCGAAGGCGATCAACGGAGTCTTTATCTCCAATGTCTTGAACCTAATCAACCGTGTCCTGTCATTCATCCAGGATCGATATGAACAAGTCGTACCGGATGTCGAGATCGACAGCGAAGTTACCGATCGAATAGGTAAGGCGGTGGCTTCATACGAGGATGCAATCAGGCAAGCAAGCCTAAGCCGCGCCCTGCGTGAGGCGTGCTCGCTCGCGGTGTTTGGAAACGAGTATTTTCAGCGGAAGGCCCCGTGGGCGGGGAAGGATGATGTGGCTGTTGCGAGTGCATTTCATCTGGTGAAGGCGATGACTATCATGCTCTCTCCTTTTGTCCCCAGCTATGCGGCGCGGGTCCTTGAGATAATGGGAGTAGGGGCGGCAAGTTGGGAGGAGATCGATTCGGTTTACGGGGGTTCCACGATCGGATCATCACGGGTCCTCGTTGAAAGAATAGATGTGGAGAAGATCAGGGCCGAGGTTGAGAGTCTTCATCAAGAGCGGGTATCATTTGATGATTTTTCTCGTCTAGACATGCAGGTGGGTAAGATCGTTTCTGTTGAGGGTGTTCCAGACGCTGACCGCCTGTATCGGTTGAAGATTGACGTCGGTAGCCGTACTCTCACCAGTGTTGCTGGGCTTAAGTGGCGCTATTCAGCAGAGGATCTAATCGGTCGCCACGTGGTCGTTGTGGTGAACCTGGAGCCGACGGTGATCCGAGGTGTAAAGTCAGAAGCGATGCTTCTTGCTGCGGGGAGAGGGAAGAAGATCTCCCTTCTAGCACCGGATCATGATGTTGTCCCTGGAAGCCCGATCGGCTAAGGCGTTGAAAAGGGCGGTAGCCCCCGCTAAAATCAGTTTGACTGAGGTGTAAATTCTATGTATGCAGTAATCGAAACGGGTGGTAAGCAGTATCTGCTTGAGAATGGAGATCTGTTCGACCACGAGCTAGTCGAGGGTATTGAGGCTGGTGAGACGGTCTCCTTTGACAAGGTCCTCCTCATTGTCGATGAGGGCGAGGTGCGTGTGGGAACACCGTATCTGGAAGGCGTGAAGGTGACTGGAGAGGTACGCGAGCAAGGACGAGGCGACAAGGTTATCGTCTACAAGTACAAGAGCAAGAAGGGGTACCGCCGCAAGCAAGGGCATCGGCAATCGTACATGAAGACGAAGATTACGGCGATCGAGGCCTAGAGGAGAAGTACGTGGGAGAGATTATCGTTTCGCGCGATGAGCACAATCGTATCCTTGGACTAACCGGGCAAGGGATCGACGCGGACACACCTGCAGGTGGAGCTGCGCTTCGGTTCCTGCAAGCAAGCGTCTCCTCTATGACAGACTACCTTCATCTCGCGCCGGAATACTCTCTGAGCAGCAGAGTGCAACTGTCGATCGATCGCAGTGCTCCTCATCTTAATCGCGAAATTGATGCGATTATGGAGACGCTTGTTATTGGGTTAAGACAGCTTGAGGCTGAGTATGCACAGGATCTTGTCGTGCATGAAGCGACGGTAGGGATACAGGTTTAGGAAGGAGTAAGAATGGCACACAAAACGAGCACTGGCTCGACGAACAATCTGCATGATAGTCCGGGGCAGCGCAGGGGAGTTAAGCGCTTCGGCGGAGAATGGGTGAATCCAGGGTCCATCATCGTTCGGCAATGCGGCACGAAGTTCGCCGTGGGAAAGAACGTCGGTTTGGGACGTGATTACACCATCTACGCCACCGTGGCCGGGCACGTGCAGTTCACCGGAAAGAAGAAGAAGTACGTGAACGTCCTCCCCGCTCAGCAGGACGACACGCTGCAGGGTACTGCTCAGCAGAGTACTGCACAGCAGAGTACTGCTCAGGAGGCCTAGCTCTCTCGTGTTCGTTCCTCCCGTGATTCTCAGAGCAACCATCCATGTTTATTGATGAGGCAACGATCCGCGTTGTAGGTGGACGTGGCGGGAACGGTGTAATTCGCTTCATATCCAACAAGCACAACTGGAAAGGAGGCCCAGACGGTGGGAATGGCGGCGACGGGGGAGATGTGCTCATCCGCAGCTCGCTCAGCATATCCACGCTCTACCGGTTCCGCAACCGACCGAAGTTCACCGGCGAACAGGGAGGAGACGGCGGGAGCAATAACAAGCAAGGCGCGCGTGGGAAACCTTCGGTGATTCTTGTGCCGGTCGGAACGATCGTGCGCGACGCGCGTACTGGGGATGTGTTGGCCGACCTGGCGACTCCCGACGAAGAGGTAGTTGTCGCTCGTGGAGGAGAAGGCGGACGAGGAAACAACAGCTTTGTCACGTCGTCCAGACAAGCCCCGCGGATATGCGAGCGTGGCCTGGCCGGTGAGATGCGGACGCTGCGCATGGAGCTGCGGCTTATTGCGGATGTAGGGATCATCGGCTATCCAAACGTGGGGAAATCAAGCATGATCTCCCGTGTTTCCGGAGTGCGGGCGAAGGTCGCCGATTACCCGTTCACGACAATTACCCCCAACCTCGGTGTCGTTGATGTCGATGGGGTGCACCAGTTCGTCGCTGTGGACATCCCGGGACTCATCGAGGGGGCGCATACTGGCAAGGGACTGGGAGATAGGTTCCTGCGCCACGTAAAGCGCACGCGGGTGTTGATTCACATGATCGATCTGGCTAAGCTGGAGGGGCGAGATCCGCTGGAGGACCATCGCCGCATAAACGAAGAGCTACGTTCATCGAGCGAGGAACTGGGGGCCAAGCCTCAGATTGTCGTGGGGAACAAGATCGATCTGCTGGATGAGGACGAGATTGAACAGGAGAAGGAAAGGTTCGCTGCAATTGGAGTGGATATTATCCCGATCTCCGTGGCGACTGGACTAGGGTTGCGAGACGTGGTGAACCTGACGTACAACAGGTTGCAATCGATCGGTGTTGAGGTGAGCGATAGGGGAAGCACGCTCAAGCGTCGTGTCTATCGCTTCCACGATGAGGAAGGATTTCGGGTTGAGCAGGATGGCGAGGCGTTCATTATCAGGGGACAGACTGTGGAACGTCTGGTGGCGAAGCTGGTCCTCGATAGCCGTGATGCGCAGGAGTACCTGAGCGATCGGCTGGAGCGGATGGGAGTCTTTCAGGAACTTGGGCGCCACGGATTCACACCGGGAGACCCACTGCGTATTGGAGAGGTGGAACTTGAACTTGAGCGGTAGGATAGGCCTGTTTGGAGGGACGTTCAACCCGCTGCACAGCGCGCACTTGCTTGTGGCACAAGCTGCCTACGAACAGTTCGGGCTATCACAAGTCGTGTTCATCCCAAGCGGGATCCCTCCGCACAAGGAGATCCTGGTTGATGTGACCAAGGAAGACCGCTACGCGATGGTGGAGGGAGCGGTCGCACCGTTTCCACACTTCTCGGTCTCGCGGATCGAGATCGATCGCGATGGGCCATCCTACACGATCGATACGATTCGCTCCCTGCAGGGCGACTACCCACAGGGATTGTGTTTCATCGTTGGAGCCGATCTTCTGTTGCAGATTGAAACTTGGAAAGAGCCTGATAAGCTCCTTGAGAGCGTCCCATTTCTCATTGCGCCGAGAAATGGGATCCCAAAGGAGCTGTTTGCTGCTCCACCGTTTGACAGGGCAAGGATCTCATTTCTGGAGATGGAGGAGGTCGATCTCTCCTCCACGTGGGTGCGCGATCAGATTAGGCATGGAGAGGGAATCCCCGACTGCGTGCCAGAGCCAGTGGCGAGCTATATCGAGGAGCACGGCTTGTATCAATACCGAGAGCCGGTGCAAGCGAAGTAATAGGAGGTAGGTATCAAAAGAAGCTTACGCGTTAATGAGCGGATTCGCGAGCCGAAAGTGTTGGTAATAGATGACAAGGGTGATAACCTTGGGATAATGGCTACACCCGATGCGGTGGCGCTGGCAAAGGAACGCGGACTGGACCTCGTGGAGGTCGCATCGCAGTCGGAGCCACGAGTGTGTAAGATTGTCGACTACGGGAAGTATCACTACCAGCAGGCGAAGCGTGATCGCAAACAGAAACACCGCTCACGTCTGAAGGAAATGAAGTTCACGATCAAGATTGGGGAGCACGACTTCCAGACGAAGATGAAGCGCGTGCGCAAGTTCCTGACGCAGGGAGATATGGTGCGTGTATCCATCTTCTTCCGTGGAAGAGAGATTGTGCACGCATCGCGCGGTCGGGACCTGTTGAAGCGAGTGGCCGACGAATTGAGTGACATCGCCCGCGTTGATGAGCAACCGAAGGCAAGAGGAAAGATACTGCAAATGTTGCTGGTTCCAAGCCAGAACCAGAAAACCTGATAAGGGAGGAGAAGATGCCTAAGCAGAAGACACATCGAGCGGCGAGCAAGCGCTTT
>JAGGXO010000131.1 GCA_021163015.1 Candidatus Bipolaricaulota bacterium | reverse complement strand
GTTGCGTGCCGAGATAGCTCAGTCGGTAGAGCACAGCCCTGAAAAGGCTGGTGTCCCCAGTTCGAATCTGGGTCTCGGCACCATTTCTTTTTTCGGTCTTATCTTTTCAACAACCTCAACTCCCAACTTGCACTGAATGCGTTCAAGATTGTTCAGCACAACGGCAATACTGACTTTAAGCTATCAGTGGCCAGCTTGAAGCACCCCACCTCTCTTCCTTGCGCTAACTTTCTGGCTTTTCGGAGCGTTACGGCTCGTCTACAGTATTTGTCACAGTTACCAAACGTGGTGTGCTTATCTGCATACGGACAGAAACAGGCAAGCTAGGCCTGACGCTGCAGAGATTCTCAGCCTCTCTATCGCATAATCCATATCCTTCGTGCTCTTCGTGTCCTTCGTGGTGTGCTAATTCTTCCGTAAGAGACGGCATCAGTCGCTTCATCCATAACCCTTAGCCCATTACCCGTTGTCCTCTGCATCTGTATCATGTCCTTCGTGGCAAAGATCACTCCCTGGATCCTCTTGACCGCACACCTCCCGATCCGCTATCCTAACACCGGAATGATAAAGGGATGGCAATGACTGATAAGCCCGCTGCAATCTGGGAAAAGACCCTTCTAACCCTTCAGAAAGAGATTCCGGCCGCGAGCTTCGCTACTTGGTTTTCCAAGGTGAAGCCATTAAGCCTCGACAACGGAGAATTCATTATCGAGGTGCCGGATCTGTTCATCAAGGGTGGAATCGAGCGTCGCTACCGAGAATTAGTGGAGAAAGCGGCCTCCGATGCTTGTGGGGACAAGGTGCGTTTGTTGATCAAGGTATCGCCGGATTCAGCGGGCCTCTCCCTCGATCCACCGACCCTTGGCGCGCGTGAGGCGTCAATCATTCAGCCGCATGACACACTCCCGTTGAACCGCGACTACACGTTCGATATGTTCGTGCGCGGGAAGAACAATCATCTTGCCTACGCCGCATCGATGGCGGTTGCCGAGGCGCCCGGCAAGGCGTACAACCCACTATTTATCTACGGAAGTGTTGGACTAGGAAAGACCCACCTGTTACAAGCGATCGGGAACTTCATGGTCGCATCTGGCCTACCAAAGACAGTCGTTTATACAACCTCTGAGCGCTTCGCCATCGAGCTTATCACGGCTATCCGTAACAATACGACCCCCGCCTTTCGCGAGAAGTATCGCCGCATCGACCTTTTGCTGATAGATGATGTCCAGTTCCTAGAGGGCAAGGAAGCGACGCAAGAGGAGCTGTTCCACACGTTTAACGAGCTGTACGGAAGCGAGAAGCAGATCGTGCTCTCCAGCGATCGCCCACCAGAGAAGCTCTCCGGTCTGCAAGACCGGCTCGTATCGCGCTTTCGATGGGGCCTTGTGGCCGATATTCAGCCGCCTGACCTGGAGACGCGCATCGCCATCCTGCGCGAGAAAGCGAGCAACCGCGGCATCCATGTTGACGATGACATCCTCGAGCTGATCGCCCGCCGTATCTCCTCGAATGTCCGCGCCCTCGAAGGAGCATTGATCAAGGCAATCGCTCATTCCGAATTGCAGGGAGCTCGGCTAACGCCACAGAACATCGAGGGGATGCTCCCCGAAGAGGGGAAGCGCGAGAAACTAACGATCGCACACATCAAGGACGAGGTTGCCATGCGCTACCATCTGAAGCGCCACGACCTGGAAGGGGCGAGCCGCAAGAAGGAGATATCTCAGGCAAGGCACATGGCAATCTACCTGGCACGCAACATGACAAACAACTCATTCCCCGCAATTGGCAAGCAATTCGGCAATCGCGATCACACAACGATCATGCACTCATACATGAAGGTAAAGACCCTTCTGGAGGAGACTCCGCTCCTCCAAGCAGAGGTAAACGAGATAAAAGAGGGATTACGCGCCCGTTTCCAAGAAAACCCGTAGACGAAATCCCGTATTTATGGGCATTCTAGTCTGAGAATCACGCTTTCCAGCCTGTGGAAAACTCTGTTGATAAGTGGTTGAAAAGGGGTGCAAAACGATGCTTGCCTGTGGAAAAGCTCGGTGCAATTCTTGGGCAGTTGTTCTCCACTCCGCTTATCAACGGTTTTCCACCGTTATGCACACCTTATCCACAGGCTTTTCCACAGGGCCAAACGCAAATTACAGCGCAAGTCTGGCGTTTTTCCACAGATTGAGCCTCCAACTACTCTTACTACTATCTTTTTTGTCTATAATGAGATGATGAACTGGGTAAGAAAGATTCTTAAGAATTACAACCTCGAAAAAGAGTTCTTAGATCAACAGGTTCTCCTGTTCTGGAGCGATATTGTTGGAGAGCATCTTGCTCAAATGACACGCGCTACAAGACTGTCCAACGGAACGCTTACGGTTGAAGTGTCATCTCCAATTGTCTCCCAAGAGTTGAATCTCCTGAAGGAGAACTATATTGCCTTGCTGAACGAACGGATGGCCAGAGTTATCGTGCAGAGGATTCGGTTTGTTCCGGGTAAGTTCCCTCGTCCTCGAATACCGCTTGTGAGTGCTGAAGACAACCTTCCAGTAGATGACCTTTTTCTTACTGATATCGATGATGCTCACCTGCGAGATTCATTCAATTCACTCTACAAGACGCAACGTCGCCGGGAAACGGCAATGCTCAAGGCGGGAGCACATCGCTGCGAGCGCTGCGGTGTGGTCTTCTTCGGCAATGACAAGATATGCCCGGGGTGTCAGTTTGATGAGATTGCTGATAAGCAGTAAGTGCGCTACAATTTCGCGTTATGCAGAAAGCTAAGAACACAACCATAATTGCGATTCGCTCCGAATCTGAGCGGCAAGCCGTGATAGCCAGTGACGGACAGGCCACCCTGGATACGATGGTCATCAAGAGTAAGACGAAGAAAGTCTATCGTCTGCAGGATGACAAGGTTCTGATTGGATTCGCTGGTGCGACGGCCGATTGCCTGGCCATGCTCGAACGCTTCGAGGGGAAGCTGAAGAAGCATAACGGCAGGCTGCGGCGAGCTGCGGTGGAGCTGACGAAGGAATGGCGAACAGATCGTGTGCTTCGGCATCTCGAAGCAATCATCGTTACGGCAAGCGAAGAAGGGATACTGATGATCTCCGGGGCGGGTGATGTTCTAGAACCGGACGAACAGGTGATCGGCATCGGCTCGGGAGGGGCATACGCTCTTGCTGCGGCGCGGGCCTACCTCTCTGTCTCGGGAATTCCGATTGGTGACATCGCACGCAGATCGCTTGAGATAGCGGGTTCGATCGACATTTACACCAATCAAGAAATCACCATGGAAGAAGTATCGTGGTGAGGGGAGCAATAGATGAGTGAGCTCGTGGAAGTTAGAGGAGTATCGCCAGCTGGGTTAACCCCCCGGCAAATCGTCACAGAGCTTGACAAGTACGTTGTCGGTCAAGCCGAGGCGAAGCGATGCGTGGCGATCGCCCTGCGCAACCGGATGCGTCGGCAGATGGTGGAAGACGAGATTCGCGAGGAGATTAAGCCCAAGAACATCCTCATGATTGGGCCCACCGGTGTCGGGAAGACGGAGATCTCCCGCCGCTTGGCGCGGCTCACCACGTGCCCGTTTTCGAAGGTGGAGGCGACCAAGTTCACCGAGGTTGGATACGTCGGGCGCGACGTGGAGTCGATGGTACGTGATTTGGTGGACATGGCGATTGACATGATGCGCGAAGACGAGATCTTGCGTGTGGAGGATCATGCGGCGGACATTGTGATCGATCAGATCGTCGATGCTCTGTTGCCGATGACGACGGAGAGCGATCCAGAACGGGTGGAAAGCGCGAAGAAGACGCGCGCCAAACTGCGGGAGAAGCTCCTTGCCGGCGATCTCGAAGAGCGAATGATCGAGATTACGATTGAGGAACAGGTCAACCCACAGCTCGACGTCTTCTCGCAAGATGGGATGGACCAAATGGGGATAAACCTGGGAGATATGTTCTCCGGCATCATCCCTCCCAACCGGAAGAAACGGCGTATGCGCATCCGCGATGCCCGCCCGATCCTGTTCGATCAAGCGCTGGACAGCCTGATCAACATGGAGGACGTGCGCGAGCGTGG
>JAGGXO010000033.1 GCA_021163015.1 Candidatus Bipolaricaulota bacterium | reverse complement strand
TCTCTCTCCGATAGCTTCTGAATTCTTAGAAGAACTCGGAGAAGATACGGTCGATTGGATGCCGAACTTCGATGACTCCTTGCAGGAGCCCATCGTCCTGCCTGCCAAAGTCCCGAACCTGCTGATGAACGGGGCATGGGGAATCTCAGTGGGGATGACGACCCAGATTCCGCCGCACAATCTCGGGGAACTGATTGATGGAGTCCTTCTGCTTATGGACAATCCCCTTGCTTCGGTTAAGGATCTAATGCAACACATCCTCGGCCCTGATTTCCCCACCGGTGGCATCATCATGGGGCGTGGTGGGATCGAGGATATGTACCGCACCGGGCAGGGGAAGGTAACACTGCGCGGCAAGGCCGAGATCGAGGATGACCGAATCATTATCAGTGAGATTCCTTATCAGATAAAGAAGTCGACGATCGTGGAATCTATCGCTGCAAAGGTGCACAACGGCCAGATCGATGGCATCTCCGATTTGCGCGATGAATCGGATCGCGAGGGGATGCGTATTGTAGTTGAACTGAAGCGCTCGGCCAACCCGAATGTGGTGCTAAATCAGCTCTATAAGTTTACCCCGCTGGAGAAGACATTTGCAGCTGTCTTCCTTGTGATCATCGATGGGAACCCGCGCACCCTGTCCTTGAAGGAGATCCTAAACTCGTTCATTGACTTTCGTCGCGAGATTGTTCGGCGCCGTACCGCTCATCGGCTCGATGTAGCGCGCAAACGAGCGCACATACTCGAAGGGTACCGTATCGCGCTTGCGAACATCGATCGTGTGGTAAAGATTATCCGTGGGGCTGCGGACACGCCTTCGGCTGCCGAGCAATTGAAGAGCGAGCTTGCTCTGAGCGATGAGCAGACGGATGCTATCCTGAAGATGCGCCTAGCGCAATTGACGGCTCTTGAGGGGAACAAGATCGATAGCGAATATGAAGAGAAGTTGAGCGCAATCGCAGAGTATGAGCGAATCTTGGGGAGCGAACTCCTCTTAGATGAGACGATCAAGAAAGAGCTGCGCGAGATCGGCGGGAAGTACATCAGTGAGCGGCGTACATTGATCACCGATGACGACGGGAATGTGGATTTCAATAGCCTTATCCCCGACTACGACTTGATGGTATCGATCACACAGCGAGGGTATGTGAATGCCCCACGAGCGACTGAATTTCATAGCCAGGGCCGCGGTGGAAAGGGCGTGATCGGACAGCGAACTAAGGAAGATGACTACATCTGCATCACTAGTCTAGTAAACGCACGCGATGAACTCCTCCTTTTCTCCAACAGGCGGCAAGTTTATCGTACGCAAGGGCATCGCCTTCCCTCACTCAAGCGTGACGCCGCCGGAAAGAACTTGCGCACGGTTGTTCCTTTAGAGCAGGATGAGATTGTAAAGACGATCCTCCCCGTCTCCGACTTCATCGACGCTGAGGATCGCTACTGCCTGATGGCAACGGAGAATGGGATCGTTAATCGCAACCGATTGAAGGACTACAAGAACGTGCATGCCAGCGGGATCATCGATCAACGCTGATGACGATGACCATCTGGTCGACGTACACCTCACGTACGGTGATGGCGAACTGCTGCTTGCCACCATGCACGGCAAGGCGATCCGCTTCCGCGAATCGGACGTGCGCCTGACGAAGCGCCCATCGCGCGGTGTGATCGGCATACGCCTGGAAGAAGGGGACCGCGTGATTGGCCTGGCGGCGATCGATCGTGACATCACTATGGAGAAACGTCTGCTTATGGTCACCGAACGCGGCTACGGAAAGCGCGTCTCGCTCGTCGACTTCCCGCTCCAGGGGCGCGGAGGAAAGGGAGTACTGGGGATAAAGATCGATCGCGATTCCGGACTGTTGGTATCGATCGGCATCGTCTCCGATCAGGACGAAATTATCATCAACACGGATCAGAAGGTGATTCGCATCCTCGCTGGCGACATCAACACGTATGGCCGCTACGCACGCGGCGTGAAACTGATCGACCTAGAAGAGGATGACCACATTGTGTCCGTGGTGCGAACGTAGGAGAGAAAGTGACCGATAGATTCGAGCAACTGGTGAGCAAGCTGAAAGAGCGCCCGAGCGTGGACCAACTGATACCCGCACCGGATCTGGTGGCGAAGCTCAAGAAATCTGAGGAGACGGGAATGCCATTGCGGATCAAACTGGGAATTGACCCCAGCGCCCCGCACCTCACCCTCGGTCACTCCATCCCCCTGAAGAAGATGCGCCAGTTTCAGGACCTCGGTCACACGGGCGTCCTCGTCGTCGGTGATTTTACGCGGCGCATCGGCGACCCATCTGGCAGGTCATCCACACGCGCGCTGATGACGCAAGAGGATATCGAGCGCAACATGAGCACCTATGTCGAGCAGGCGTTCAAGATCCTCGACCCCGAGCGAACGGAGATCCGCTACAACTCCGAGTGGCTGGGAAAGCTCACTTTCGCTGATGTCATCTCCCTCACCGCCAAATACACCGTTGCTCGCATGCTCGAGCGCGACGATTTCGCCAAGCGCTTCGGCGGGAACCTCCCGATCAGCATCCTCGAATTCCTCTACCCGCTGGCACAAGCGTACGACTCTGTGGCCATCCACGCCGATGTGGAACTCGGTGGGGCAGATCAGTTGTTCAACCTGCTTGTCGGGCGCGACATTCAACGCGAATACGGGCAGGAGCCACAGGTGATCCTCACCGTTCCGCTCCTCATCGGCACCGACGGTGTACGCAGCATGAGTCAGACGGT
>JAGGXO010000048.1 GCA_021163015.1 Candidatus Bipolaricaulota bacterium | reverse complement strand
TAAGAAGATCATCACCAAGCTACAAAGGCACTTCGTTCAAGACTAGTCCACACTTCTGGCCTCGCTCGTAGATGAAGAACGCATGTAACACAAACACTTCATCTACCCGTTCCTCGCATCGTTTGCATCTCGTATGACACTTGCTTACGCGGGGCCAAGAAAACGGACGGACCACTTCCCTACATGCAGAAGCGAGCTGAAGTGGTCCGTTCCCAGCAACAGTCACACTTGAGTCTAGAACCTAACATCCAGGCTGATTCCACCGCCGAGTACACCATTCCACGAGTCGACTTCAATCAGTATGCGCGCGCTGTCCGACAAGTCAAGGTGCAAACCTCCAGCGAACTGGTGGATTACGCCCAGGGTAGTTCCGCTAAGTGGCAGGATCGGACGATAGACAGCGTAAAGGGGAAGGAACGTGATGTTGCTGTCCAAGAAGATTGCACCCTCTACACCCCATCCTAGGAGACCAGGACTATAGCCCCCTCCAATCCCAAGGGCAATTGAGAACGTCTCTGAGTCCTGCAAGAGCGCAAGTTTAACATCGCCGATTGCCCCAAGGAAACCTGGCTGCCCCGACGAACCTATCATTACTCCGCTCTGAACGCCAAGATCAACGCTATCTGATAGACCAACCGTGAGTCGAGCCTGTGGAGTGAATACGAGTGAGGAGTTCTGTCCCACCGTTATGCTGACCACTCCCGAGCCAACTGATATCGCCACCTTCCCCGCACCGACCGTGCGTGCGGTTTGAAAGATGTTGAAGTAGCACCCACTCAGCAGTACAACCGCCAATAGCAACCCAATAATCCCGACCGACCGCAACCTACGCCTTGCAATCATTACTCCCCCTCTTGCTGCTTGATTTATCTCCACTCTGACAGATCGTTCCCGGTTTTTCAAATCGAGCATGGCCCTTGAGGCTTGACAGCCCAGAACAAACGCCGTTAAATAGCCGCAAAGGGAGGGTGAAATGCCGATCAGGATCACCATAGCCGCTGTGCTTGTTGTTCTGCTGAGTCTTTGTGCGCTTGCTCAAACGTCAGGATTGATCGCCAATGCCGATGCCTCGTTCGATCGTTGGAGCGGAGGATTCTCATTCTCTGCTTATGAAGCTCAGTTACGTGACGCACTCGCTCTCTACGAGGAGGCGTTGCCCACTATCGATCCAAGCGCCTCACAGACCAAATCGTACGTCCTGGGCCGCCTGGCACAGGGCTACTTCGAACTAGGCATGGCCTATCTGACTGATCGCGACAAACAGGAGGAAGCATATGCCAAAGGAAAGAACTACGCCCTGGCAAGCCTCCGCCTCAATCCGGCCTTTGTCGAGGCTGAGAAAGACAGCTTCCGAGCAGCGCTGGGTTCGGCAAGCGATGTGAAGGCAATCTTCTGGTATGGAAACAACCTTGGCCGCTACCTCAACTTCCATCCATTGACCGCGCTCTCCGGTGGGATGAGGGACGTACAAGCATCGTTTGAGAGGGCAATCGAGCTTGACCCCACCTACCTCGGCGGCGGTCCATGGCGGGCTCTGGGGTCATTCTTGGCCCAAGTACCGACGTTCATGGGCGGCAATCAAGATGATGCACAACGCGCGTTTTCTAACGCAGCGACCATCGATCACACATTCATCGAGAACTACATTGATGACGCCGAGTACATAGCAAAACCAGCAAAGGACTGGGCCCACTTTTGTAGCCAGATCAGTCTCGCACTTGCTGCAGGAGCCAATCAGGAAACGATGGCGGCGTGGCCGCTGTACAACGCTCTCGCCCTGCACAGAGCACAGGATCTAGCGGCAGACCATCCCTGTGGTAACTGAGGTGAACACGTCTCGATTTTCAGAACTTACCGATTGCACGATCTGCCCACGGAAGTGCCACACCGATCGTAGCGTGGACGTCACTGGGTTCTGCGGCAGTGGGACGGGTTTCCATATCGGCTCCATCTGCGTGCACAAGGGAGAGGAGCCCGTGCTCAGCGGCACGCGCGGAATCTGCAACGTCTTCTTCACCCGCTGCAACATGCGCTGCATCTACTGCCAGAACGCGCAGATTAGCAGGAACAGAGGCCCGATTATGGGGCGTGCGATGCCGCTAACAGAGGTCGTAGAACAGATTGAGGAAATTCTGGAGACAGGGATCTCGATGGTGGGGTTCGTTTCCCCGTCGCACGTCATCCCGCAGATGCGCGCGATCATCGAGGCGATCAGATCGGACGGACTGAACCCCACCTTCGTGATGAACACCAACGCTTACGACAAGGTAGAGACTATCGCCTCCCTGGCCGACATGATCGATGTTTACTTGCCGGATCTGAAATACATGGACAGCGATCTTGCTGCAAGTTATTCGGCGACGCCGGACTACCCACAGGTGGCGACAGCAGCGATCGCGGAGATGTACCGCCAGAAAGGGGAACAGACCGAGCTCGACAGCGAAGGGCTCATCCGCTCCGGACTGATTATCCGCCACCTTGTTCTCCCTGGCCAGATCGAAAACAGCAAACAGTGTTTGCGCTTTGTCGCAAAGCACCTCTCCCCGAAGATTCACATCTCCGTGATGTCGCAGTATCACCCGACGGAAGCAGTGCGGGATCACCCGCTGCTCGGACGTACGTTGCATCCAGAGGAATATGAGGAGGTGCTCGATGAGATGGATCACCTCGGATTGGAGAACGGGTGGATCCAGGAGATGGAAAGTGACTCCGAGTACGTACCGGACTTTTCTAGTCCCAACCCATTCGAGAGTGCGTAGAGAATTCAGAACTCGAAGCGAGAACGAAAAGGCCTATCGCGCGCAACTAGAGCCACTCGATTGGATTACCGTAGCTGTTTGATAGGCACTGGGAAAACGTTCCACACAAGGGGCAAGGCTACACAAGACTCGCCCCTGCCGCAAGAGAATAGGGTACCACTGGCGTTGTAAACGTAACGACCTAGGAGCACCGGACCACATTCCTCGTGCTTTCGTGGTCGACTAGCTCCAGCATCATCTCGTATGTGACATCCATTACAGCACCTCTCCGGTGGCATCAGCATGCAGGCACCAACCGTGATTCCATCGCAGCCTTGCAAGACGGGCCCTTAAAATGCTATGATGTGCGTTGTAATCGTACATAAACGGGGGAAAACGGATGTCAGGACACTCCAAGTGGGCAAACACCAAGTAT
>JAGGXO010000186.1 GCA_021163015.1 Candidatus Bipolaricaulota bacterium | reverse complement strand
CATGCTCGAGGATGTGTCGAGGATTATCAGTAGATTCTGTGGCGCACCACCCACGCTGAGGGCAAGCGCACCAGCGGGAAGAAGCTCAAGTGAACCGAGTACTTCGCCTCGCTCCTGCACAGCAACTGGATCGCCCATCGCTCCCACCGCATCTATACTTGGGCCGGGGCAGGGGGATCGATCCTCATCCGCTGGCACATCGGAAAGACGCACGAAGCGGAAGGTCTGATCGGAAGTCACAAACGGGGCGATATCGATTCCTGCTGGGTATCCACTCACCTCGCCGACGAGGATATAGTTGCTACCATCGGAGCTGATCTCCACGCGGCATAGCTTATCGTTGGTGATGTAAACGAAGAGTTCATCTCCCGCCACATCGCGCAGAATGTTGTCGGTGAATCCGAGCACGAGGTATCCGCGATCATCGATCTCGCTCAAACGGAAACCCAGTGCAACCGCACATGGATCGCATCCAGCACACCCTTGACAAGGGTTGTCACAACAATCGGGTGGTCCAAGAGCGGCGTTCGCATTACTGTACGGTCGATCGACGCAGCTTGCCGCGACGTACAAAATCGCGCGATCGGCAAAGGATAGGTCACCAAGCGGGAACGTAACACCCGCATACGTAGTTGGTTGAGCGACCACCACCCCGGCCGCGACTGTTGTGATTACAAGGACTAGTACTGCCAAGATCAGTTCTTGCCACTTGCTGCGCATCAAACCACCTCCGATCGCCTGCAGCATAACTTCCATCCATCATAGGACGATTTGTGGTCAATGACAAGTGTTGCACCGGAATCAGTACACCCGGGTCTCCTGGCAGTTGGATGTTCCCTCCCGACTGTGTCTGCAATTTGACCATATCGAATGGTTAGCATCAGTTTTCTTGTGGAAGTTACCTCGCTCATGCATAGGGAGTGTTGTAGAGCCGGAGGCTGTGGCTCGGGCAACCTCCGCTTGGAGATTGCGTCAGTTCTTCATGTTGACAGGTTGTCCTCCGCCGGCTAAGATGAGCGTTGTTGCCGAGGTGGCGGAATTGGCAGACGCGCATGGTTGAGGGCCATGTGGACACTAAACGTCCGTGCGGGTTCAAGTCCCGCCCTCGGCACCATCCAACAAAATACTAAGACCCTGCCGGAGATGCTCAAGTATGAGGATCCTATTGGATGTCATGGGCGGAGACCTCCCGCCTTACGAGCTCGTGAAGGGAGGTGTTGCGGCTGGGCGCAGATTAGGTATTGACATCGTCTTCTCCGGCGCGGAAGGTGTAATCAGGTCCGCCCTTTCCAGGCTGCACGAGCGTGAGAACAGTAAGCTCTCGATCCTGCCTTCAACTCAAGCAATCGCGATGACGGAGCCCCCAGTGCAGGCGGTGCGTAAGAAGAAGGATTCTTCGCTGGTTAATGGCTTGGTTGCGCTGAAGAAGCGAACAGTAGATGCCTTTGTCTCCCCAGGGAACACAGGCGCTGTGGTGGCTGGTGCGGTATTCATTGTTGGCCGGATTGCCGGAATTCCGCGACCTGGTATCGCCGCATCAATCCCTACCGTGTCAGGACGCGAGATCGTTGTAATTGATGTAGGAGCAAATGTTGACTGTACACCGGAGCACCTCCTCTACTTCGCTCTGATGGGGGCAACCTACGCGCGCGATGTGCTGGGGATAGCTGATCCAAGAATCGGCCTTCTCAATATCGGTACCGAGAGGGCGAAGGGGAATAAGGTTATTCACCGTGTTTACGATCTTCTTACTGACGGACCACTCCCGTTTGCCGGTAATGTCGAAGGGCATCACCTTCTAACGGAGAGGCCTGTCGACGTTGTCGTTTGTGACGGGTTCATAGGAAATGTCTTCCTGAAGACACTCGAAGGGGGAATCTCAGCAATGTCCAGCATGATAAAGAAAGGCGCTAACAGGAACCTGCAGGGGAAGCTAGGCGGACTGATGTTGAGGCCAGTCTTCTTTTCCCTTCGCAAGAAGCTTGCCTATAATCGATTGGGCGGGGCACCACTCCTCGGTGTAGATGGGAGCGTTGTTATCGCTCACGGCCGCTCGGACGCACTGGCGATCGAGTCAGCAGTAGATGTGGCGTACCGTGCGGTTGAATCTCGCCTAAACGAGACTATGGCCAGAGGCGTCTCTGGGTGGGATAGCAATGGGAGCTAGAATAATCGGCAGCGGAAGCTTCCTGCCTGAGAAATGCGTGACGAATTCTGATCTGGAGCAGATAGTTAACACGTCCGACGAATGGATTGTCCGCCGCACAGGGATTCGCACGCGCCACCTTCTTGAAGACGGCCAGGATCCGGCGGTGATGGGAACAGCTGCGGCCAAGCAAGCTTGTGAAGACGCACGTATCTCGGCGGAGAGTATCGGACTCTTCATCGTGGCAACGAATTTCCCAGACATGATCTGCCCCGGCTCTTCACCGTTTATCGCCTCTGAGTTAGGACTGGACCAGACGCCCTTCTTCGACCTGAAGGCAGGGTGCTCAGGATTTGTCTACGGGATGGCGGTCGCCGACGGATTGATCCGAGCCGGGCTGTATCAGCGCATTCTCCTTGTCGGGAGCGAGGCCCTTTCCCGCGTGACTGACTGGAGCGATCGCAAGACGTGCGTCTTATTCGGAGATGGCGCTGGTGCCGTTGTTCTGGAAACAGGACGCACCGATGAGGGCGTGTTGGGGAGCGCCATCTTTGGGGACAACGATAAGGCCCTCCTCCTGCACATGCCAGCGGGAGGAACACGCACTCCGGCCGATGACGCAACACTGCAACAAGGTGGACACTTCCTGAAGATGGAAGGCGCTGGTGTCTACCGCAGCGCCGTGCCGATGATGGAGAGAGCCACCCGCGAGGCCTTGGCAGCGGCATCGCTCGGCCTTGATGATGTCGACTGGCTAATCCCCCACCAAGCGAACATCAGGATCATCGACTCCTTGGCTGTGCGCTTGAAGGTGAGCAAAGACAAGATAATCACAAACCTCGATCGCGTGGCGAACACGTCCACAGCCTCGATCCCAATCGCTTTCGACGAAGCCCGACGGGATGGTAGGATCAAGAACGGCGACGTCATTGTGATGACCGCCTTTGGCGCCGGGGTAACCTACGGAGCGGTAGTGGTCCGTATCTAGTTATGAAGAGCAAGATTGCGTTTCTCTTTCCCGGGCAAGGAACTGTTCCCAGCAGCCTCCCCCCGACTGGAGAACGCAGCGTGCGGCTCCTCGATCTAGCTGAGCAGGCGGGAATACCGATCAGCAGCCTGCTGCAGGATGGAAAACACAATCGCTTGGTGCAAACGGAATTCGCTCAACCCACGATCTTTGTCGACAGCATAAGCAAGGATGAAGCGCTGCGTTCGCGCGGGATCATCCCCGTGGTTGTGGCTGGGCATAGTCTCGGCGAGTATGCTGCTCTAGCCTCTTCGGGTGTGATCTCTCCAGAAGATGCTCTGCAAGTGGTGATAACCCGTGGTAAACTCATGAGCCATGTAAGTGGAGGAGGGATGGCCGCCATCCTCAAGCTCTCCCATGAAACGGTTGCGGAAATCTGCCGCGAAACCGGTGAAACTGTGAACGTGGCCAACATCAACGGCCCGACGCAGATCGTCATCTCAGGGGATGAGAGAACCTTGCGGCGTGCGATGAATGCCTGCCAGGAGGCCGGCGGGCGGGTGATAAGGTTGGACGTCTCCGGGCCGTTTCACTCACCTCTCCTCGCACCGGCGCAGGCCGAGCTCGCTCCGTTGATTAATGCAATACAATTCCGCACCCCACGAACCCTGTTTGTCTCAAGCGTGAGTGGACGGCTGGAGGAGGACGTTGAGGCGATCAAGTCGCTACTATTGACACAGATCACGGCGTGTGTACAGTGGGTAAGTACAGTCGAGTCGCTCGTGCGTCTGGAGATAGAGGTAGCGATCGAGGTCGGGCCGGGGAAGGTGTTGACCAATCTTGGAAGGCGAATAACGGGCAAGATAGAGTTCATAACTTTCGAGGAGGCGCTTGATGGGGCGGTTTGACGGGCGAGTGGCGATTGTAACCGGTGGAACACGCGGGATCGGAAGGGCGATTGTAGACCTTCTACACAGCGAGGGCTGCACTGTTGTTGTCTTTGCTCGCAACCGTGACGTGGGAGAAGCGCTGCAGCAAGAGATGGATCGCTCGCGTTTCTACGCAGTCGATGTTTCGGACAGCGAGCAGGTGAGCGTCGCTGTTAAGGAAGCACACAAGGAGTTTGGGCGAATCGATTTCCTGGTGAATAACGCCGGTATCACGCGCGACCAACTGGCAATGCGCATGGACATAAGCAGTTGGAGGGATGTTATTGGCGTCAACCTGGAGGGCGCGTACAATTGCATACACGCTTGTCTACGCCCCATGATGCGCGCAAAGAGCGGGGCAATTGTCAGTATCGGCTCTGTGGTTGGCGAGATGGGAAATGTAGGACAGGCGAACTACGCCGCGAGCAAGGCGGGATTGATTGGCTTGTCGCGCAGCGTGGCGAAAGAAGTCGGGTCACGGGGGATCAGGGTAAATGTTGTCTCACCCGGATTTATCACGACGGAGATGACTGATTCCCTGGGCGATGATGTGCGCAGCGAGTACGTAGCGAGAATCCCTCTGAAGAGGGAAGGGACGCCTGCTGAAGTGGCGCAAGTTGTTGCCTTCTTGCTTTCTCCCCAGGCTTCTTATATAACTGGGCAGGTTGTTGGCGTGAATGGGGGACTCTTTCCCTAGTCAAGCAAAGAATAGAAGGAGGTTTGTACACGATGGATGATATAGCAAGCAAGGTACGTGCGATCATCGCTGATCAGTTG
>JAGGXO010000063.1 GCA_021163015.1 Candidatus Bipolaricaulota bacterium | reverse complement strand
TTACAGGGATTGTTCCTGCGCCCGTGGCGGCCCTCGGGGGAGGGGGAGGTGTTGGGGTGGGGGCCGGGGGGGGCGGTGTTCGCCCCGCACTCGATCGCCATGTTGGAGAGGACCATACGCGAGGCCTGGCTCATCTTGCTGATCGCCGCGCCGGAGAACTCGATGGACTTGTACAGGGCACCGTCAGCACCAATATCGCCGATGATCTTTAGGATCAAGTCCTTGGAGGTGACCGGTCCACCTAGCTTGCCGTGCACGACGATCTTGATCGTCTCCGGCGTCTTCAGCCAAATCTTCGATGTCGCGTACAACACCGCCATCTCCGAGCGGCCGATTCCAGCGGAGAACGCACCGAACGCACCGTAGGTGGTGGTGTGCGAGTCTGAGCCGAGGATGAGCGCACCGGGGAGGGCGTACCCCTTCTCCGGCAGAACCTGATGGCAGATCCCAACACCACCGTCGTAGAAGTGCTCTATCCCCTGATCTGCGACGAACTGGCGGATCTCCTTGTGGCCCAAGGCATATTTCTCCGTGGAGGCAGGGACGGTGTGATCTAGCACGATCACAAAGCGCTCCGGGTCCTTCACCCGCTCGACGCCGATCTTGGCAAAGATCTTGCTGATGGCGGCGGTATTATCGTGTGACATGCAGTAATCAGGTGTAATCGTGACGATCTGTCCAACATCAACGTGATCGAGGCCAGCCTTCCCCGCGAGGATCTTCTGAGCAAACGTCATTCCCATCTTATCACCCCTCAATCGTGTCGAAGTTCATGAAGTCGGCCAGGTGGACGACTACGGCCTCGGGCGTGCGCTTGAACGGATCGCCCTCTTTCGAATGTGTTCCAATGATGTGCTGAACCTCCGGCGGAATGCCGTTGGCATCAGCCAGGGCGACTCCGGAGAAGGGATGACGCACGAGCCGTCCCTCCGCGCTCTTGTGGAACACGCCATCCGATTCCTCCATCTCCAGCAGTTTCCCCACATCGTGGAGGAGCGCGCCGGCAAGGAGAATGTCGTGATCGAGCGCCAGCTTTCCCTGATAGATCTCATCGAACGTTTCGCACGCAGCGAGGCAGATCTTTGTCACGCTCCGTACGTGTTGGGCAAAGTTAATATTGACTTTTTTGGCCAGCGTGAACGGCATCCGCTCGATGTCCTGCGGCATCCAACCGCCCCGCGAAAGGCCATCCTCCCATGTCTTGGCCACGCCCTCACGCAGCATGGCACCTTCGATCAAATCGATCTCCGGTAGAACCCTCAACAGATCTTCTCTCATCGCCATCCTTCTACCCCCCTTACGACATCGATAACCGTTCCATCTCGCCACTCGATGAGCGCGATCACCTCGTCTCCGAACACCGGCTTTCGCGGCGGGCGGGTGAGACGATCCGCCTCACGCTTGATGTCCGCAAGGTTGCGAACCGGAAGCCCGGCAGCAGTAAATCGATCCTTCAGATCCTCTCTTCTCGGGTTGACCGCGATCCCGCGCTCGGTGACGATCGCATCGATAGCCTCGCCAGGAGTGGTCACCGTAGTAACCGAATCGACGATCACTGGAAGCCGCCCACGCAGGGTGGGAACCGTGATCAACGTAAGGCTGGCTCCGGCGGCGACTTCTTGATGCCCGCCGATCCCATGCAGAAGCTGTCCATCGGAGTGGGTGTTCACGTTCACGTTAAAGTCGAGATCGACCTCGGTTGCACCGAGGAAGGCGGCATCGAGCATGTATGTCGAACAGCCGCGCGAGTCGTAGTTAGCATAGTGCCCAGGATCCATGAGCACATGGTTGGGATCTTTCCGCAGCGATTCAATCGCCGATAAATCGAACGCTTGACCATCCAGGAGTACACGCAGCAGTCCCTTTTCGAAGATATCAACTAGGGGCTTCGTCACTCCACCGATAGCAAAGCTACCGACGATGCCGGCACGCGCCATCTCTTCACCGAGGAACTTCGTCGCGGCAAGCGAGATCCCACCCGCTCCTCCTTGGAAGCTGAACCCATCCACAATGCATCCCGACGCTTTCACTGCCGCCGCGGCGAGTCGAGCGATCTTGAGACGCGTCGGCGATCGCGTAATCTGCAGTGTTCCCGAGGCAATGCTTCCTGGATCGCCGATTTCATCGACCACAACCACATAGTCGGTCCATCCCTGCTGGATCTCAAACGGATATGCCGGATACGGAGCGAGATCGTTCGTCACGACCACTGTCTTCTCGGCGTACTGGGCATCGACAGCACTGTAACTGATCGGGCCACACGGGGTCTTCCCGTAGATTCCGTTCGCATTGCCATACGGGTCGGCCTGCGAGGCGGAGATGAATGCCACGTCGATATGCACATCTCCCGCCTCAACCGCGCGCCAGCGACCGCCGTGCGAACGAAGCACCGCCGGCTGCGCAAGCTTTCCCCCTTGTGAAACGAATGCCCCAATCGGCCCGTTCATCGATCCCTCGATCCGCGTCACCACGCCGTTCTTGATGTGATCGATCACCGGCTCGTGCACTGGGAAGAGTGCGGTGGCGAACAACCTAAGGTCCTTGATCCCCATGCGCGCACAAGCATCGAGGACCATGTTCACCAGGTAATCGCCCTCTCTAAAGGCGTGGTGAAAGGAGATCGTCATCCCGGTCTTGAGGCCAGTCGCCTCGATCGCCTCTTCAATGGAATGGAGCATCTTGTTCTCTCCCGGTTTGACCGTCTTCTGCGGACGGGATGCCTTGCGCCCAGTTGGCGTAGTTGCAAACGCTCCCTCAAACGGACGCAGTATACGATCGCCGATCTTCTTCGGGATCTCTCTGCCGAGTGAGTTTTTCATCTCCAT
>JAGGXO010000037.1 GCA_021163015.1 Candidatus Bipolaricaulota bacterium | reverse complement strand
GGCAATGCTGTTATAGATCCTTCCGTGGTTGTAATCTCCTGTGCCCAGGAGGATGCCTGCTTCCGAGGTCTTTGCAAGAGACGCAAAGCGCGGCAGAAGACGATCGTCCCGCAGGATATAGCCAGGAAGGATAGATTCAGGGAAGACAATCAGATCTGGATTCTTGGCAGCTGCATCTCGGCCAAGTGCGATATAGCGATCGAGTAGCATGAACAGATTTCGATCGTCGAGCTTCTCCTCCTGAGATACCTGCGACGATACGATCGCAACCTTAATCTGCATGCCGTCGTCATTAACCGAAAGTAGCGAGAAGAGTAGCAATATCGAAATCGCTCCGGCAGCAAGGATGGCGAATAGAGCCTTCTTCCTGCGAATTGCAAGATAGAGCGCAACATTCACAAAAGCTATCACCGCTGTGAGGCTCCAGGGTCCAAGATACGCTGCTATTTGTATGAGCACGGGATAGGAATAGAGCGATTGGTAAAGCGATGTGAAGCCAAGAGCCAACGGCCCGACATTGCGTAAGATCTCAAAGAGCGTGAACAGCACAGGAAAGAGTATCAGGAGCGATGAATCTCGTCTCCACCTCTTCCTTATCGCGCCGAGGATCAGGCCGAATAGTCCGAAGAAGACAGCGAGATATGCAAAGAGAAGAAGAACACCGGGGATCGCCAGTGCATCGAAGCGAGTCAACGTGAACAGCCATCTGAGGTTAATGAGGAAGAAGACAAATCCACAGATGTAGGAAGAAACGAATCTGCCGCCATTCTCCAACAAGAACAAGAAGGGAATGAGCGCGATAAACGATGCCATGCCGAGCGGCAGCCCGGGCATGATTAGCGCCATGCTCGCTCCAGCAACGATTCCTAATAGGGCTTTCCTAGTGCGTGAGATCAGCATATACTTATAATCATATCGCTACGTGAGGGGAAATCATGCATCCAATTCTTGTACAACTCGGGCCAATCACCATACGTTACTATGGGCTGATGTATGTGATCGCTATTACACTCGGGCTGTTCATCCTTTCCCGCGAGGCAAAACGCAAGAAGATAATCTGTGGACTGACCGGAAAGATCGTGTCCACTGATGATCTCCTCGATCTGCTGCTGTGGATGATCCCAGCCGCGATCATCGGGGCGCGCATCTACTACGTTGCCTTTCAATGGACGTACTACGGAGCCCACCCCCTAGACATTGTCAAGATATGGCAGGGAGGGCTAGCGATCCACGGTGGCGTAATCGGTGGAACACTTGCCGTGTTCCTTTTTACCAGAAGGAAGAAGATCCGATTCTGGGCACTCGCCGATTCTATCTCCCTTATCCTGATCCTTGGCCAGGCGATCGGCCGTATCGGAAACCTGATGAACGGAGACGCTTTCGGAGTTCCTACCACACTACCGTGGGGAATTCATTTCCCTGCCAATTCACCAGCGGGGATGGCCTATCCCGGACAGGCGACACACCCATCGATGATCTACGAGATGATCCTGAACCTACTCATCTTCGCTTTCTTGTGGCGATTGCGTAAACGTGGCTACAAGGATGGATTCCTGACTTCGCTATACTTCATCCTATATTCGATCGATCGATCGATCGTCAGCTTTACCCGTGGAGACAGCCTGTGGCTCGGATCGATCCGAGCAGCGCACGTGATCAGCGCCGTACTCATTGCAGGATTTCTCACCTTCGTCCTCTCCAAACGCTTGTACAAGCGAGCTACGCCCGAAACCTCTCCCCAAGATAGAAACGACGAGCAAGAGGATCTCTGACGATCTCCTCTGGTGTCCCCTCGGTGATCATCTGTCCCTCATTCATCAGGTACGCATAGTCGGTTATGGAGAGGGTATCACGCACGTTGTGATCGGTGATAATAAGTCCGATACCACGTTCGCGCAGCCCAGTAACGTGTTCCTGTAGGTCGGAAATGGAGATCGGATCGATCCCTGAAAACGGCTCATCAAGGAGGATGAAGGCGGGGTCTGTGGCCAAGCAGCGTGCTATCTCCAGACGCCTTCGCTCCCCAGCGGATAGACTCCCAGCTCGCCGCTTTCTCAGCTGACCAAGAGCGAAATCGCGCATGATCTCCTCGCGCAATTCCTGCTGGCGTGCAACCTGTCCTTCCCTCTCCAATACCAGATCGAGGTTCTCTTCAACGCTGGCGCGCGTGAAGACGGATGGTTCCTGCGGAAGATACCCTATCCCAAGGCGGGCACGCTTATAAAAGGGAAATCGTGAGATGTCCTTGCCATGAAGCAGTACTCGCCCTTCATCGGCAGCGATGAACCCCATCATCATGAGGAACGTTGTCGTCTTACCAGCGCCGTTTGGCCCCAACAGGCCTATGATTTTCCCCGGATTAACCCTAAGAGTCATCCCATCGACAACGCGCCGTTGGCCGTACTCCTTCACTAAGCTTTGTGCCTCAAGTGCCATTATGAACCTCCGAAGAAACCACTCTTGAGGCTGATACGTACGCCACCACTGGCCGATACTTCATTCTTTCCAATGACAAGCTCGCGCGCCGTGATCTGTCCGTGAGAGAACGAGCCAACAACATCACCGGAGAGCGTTGCAATGGCTCCCTTCGTGGAGTACTCAAGGTGATCCGCTGTATAGGTATCTCCATCAACATAGACATGCACATTACCATCTATTATGATCAAGTCGGCTTGTGCCTCCGCTTCATCTCCTTCCACGGTGAACAGGGATGCACCAGTAAGCTCAGCCCGTATTCCTCCGCTCATGACAGCTCGTCGCTCCTCCGTTTGATAGCAGAAAACAGGGGCACTAACTGATCCTGATTGCACTCCTATCGTCACATCTGATGCACTGATCTGTTTTGCCGTTGTGTTCCAGTCCGCACTCTGTGTAACGAGGCTTAGCTCCTCGCTGTCACTGAGGGTAACGTTTCCAACAAGGGAAGCCTCATCACCCGAGTAAGAGAGCGTATCGCACGTCGCTTCGAGTTCATCTGCACCGTCAGACATGAAACGAAGGGACACACCAGATAGCCTACTCTCTTCCCCTTTTTTCACCTCTCCCGTCTCTGCCTGCACGGTCCACGCAACCTTGCCATGCTCATCGTAGCCAAAGAGAGAGATTCCCGAGGCCTGTGACGGATCAGATACCACTTGAGGCGCGGGCGGAGAGAGCAACAACCAGGCTGTGATCCCTCCCCCAATTAGGACGAGGAAGAAGAGGATCCGTTTTCCAGACATGCCTTCACAAAGCCAATAAATAGAGGGTGCGGTGAGAGGAAGTGTGACCGGAACTCTGGGTGAAACTGGACGCCGACAAACCAAGGGTGCCCTTCGAGCTCCAAGATCTCTGTCAATCTGCCATCAGGAGATGTCGCTGCTACACGCATCCCAGCTTCCTCGAATGGCTTCCTGTAATTGGGGTTAAATTCGTAGCGGTGGCGATGCCTTTCCTGCACGTGTTCTTGCTTGTAGCAAGACTTACTGATTGTTCCATCCTTCAGCACTGCCTCATACGCGCCCAAGCGCATCGTCCCTCCCTTGTCAGTAACGCTGGCTTGCTCTGTCATGATATCGATCACCGGATCGGGTGTTTTCGGATCGAACTCAGAGCTGTTCGCGCGCGCCAGCCCAAGAACGTCACGCGCGTACTCGATTGCCGCGCATTGAAGACCAAGACAGATCCCAAAGAACGGGATTCCCATTTCACGCGCGTATTTAATCGCTTCGATCTTCCCCTCTACACCACGATCTCCAAACCCACCCGGGACTAACAAACCATCCATCCCACGCAGCAACTCCGCTTCGCCTTTACTCGTTACCTCCTCGGCAGAGATCCAAGAGATCTCTACCTGCGTGTTTAGGTGCATCCCAGCGTGCACAAGCGCTTCCTTGATGCTGATATAGGAGTCTGTAAGCTCAACATACTTGCCAACAATGGCTATGCGTACCTTGCTGCGCGGAGAATGTAGTATAGAGACAAGCTCCCTCCACTTGTCGATCTGCGCTACGCGATCGTTCAAGCCGAGACCTCTTGCGATCAGGCGATCGACGCCTTGGTCAGCAAAGAGCAAGGGAACATCATATATTGTAAATAGATCAGGATCTCCGATGACATTCTCCTCTTTCACGTCGCAGAACAGAGCGATCTTCCGTTTCACGGAGTCTGAGAGCGCACGATCACAGCGGGCGACAATTGCGTCGGGTTGGATCCCGATTGCGCGCAGCTCCTTGACACTATGCTGAGTTGGCTTCGTTTTTATCTCATCCGTGCTTACCAGGTGCGGCAATAGCGTGAGGTGGATGAAGAACGTGTCATGTCGAGGAAGCTCATCCTTCATCTGGCGAAGCGCTTCAAGGAAGGGCAGACTCTCGATGTCTCCCACCGTCCCTCCCACTTCAATGACGCCTATGTCTGCTTCTTCCAGGGGCAGGTTGATCAGTCTCTTGATCTCGTTGGTCACGTGCGGGATTACCTGCACGGTCTGGCCAAGAAAGGTGCCGGCCCTTTCCTGACGGATAACGTTCCAGTACACCTTACCGGTAGTTATGTAGTTGGTCTCGGAGAGATACTCGTCCAGGAAGCGTTCGTAGCGTCCAATGTCGAGATCGGTCTCCTTGCCGTCGTGCGTCACGAAGACTTCGCCGTGCTCATAGGGATTCATCGTCCCAGCATCGAGATTCACATACGGGTCGATCTTCTGTAGGCTGACGTCATAGCCACTCAGTTTGAACAAGAGGGCAATAGACGCCGCAACGACTCCCTTTCCCAATCCGGAGATTACCCCTCCTGTAACTACAATAAGCTTGCGCAACTAAGCCTCCTGTCATGGCCCTTTTTATCGATGATACAGCATATGAGAACGCGACGTGCGGTGCAAGAGGACGGTTCCTTTGTGCACGCCCATGTTTCGTGCTATAATGCTTCTTTAGTGCGCCCGAAATTCGCAGGGCGACAATCACGAAGAGAGGGAAAGATATCGTATGTTAAGAATGATCTTAGAGGTTGTGTTCTTCCTAAACAGCTTCGCCATGATGGGTTTGGTTCTGCTTCAAATGAGCGAGCATTCTGGACTGGGTGGTGCATTTGGCTCTGGAATGTCGAGTACTGTATTCGGACGCGACGAAACAAAGGACCCGAAGCGTACTGCCACTTCTATCTTGGCAGGAATATTCATGCTTCTCGGGTTTATCCTATCGGTCATGTAAATCGTCTGTACGAAGGAGGGAAGGTCGGTGCCGCTAATCGATGTAAGAGGACTCAAGACGTCCTTCTACACCGAAGATG
>JAGGXO010000093.1 GCA_021163015.1 Candidatus Bipolaricaulota bacterium | reverse complement strand
GATCTGATCTCGCCTACTAGGCCGCCTGCATCGTCTTCTGTGCATCCGGTGTGTCGCAACATTTCTGTTGAGACGTATGACCACGCAAGCTTTCCGTCCTCTTCGATCCGAAGCTTATCGAACATCTCGGAGAGAAGCTTGATCTCGTTTAACGTCCTGTGTTCAAGGACCGCTGATGATATCCGCTGAATGTTCGCTCCCAGCTTTACGAGTTCCGCCGCGTAGGAGAAGACCTTGTAGTCGGTATTGGAGTACTTGAAGAATCCGGTATCGGTCGCGATCCCTAGCAGGTTAATCTCCGCCAGGCGCGCATCGTAGTCCACAAGTTGCTTACCGATCTCGTAGATGATCACCGCAGCTGCGGCATAAGCCGAGTCGTAGAAGTCGATCTCGCCGAACCCAACGTTCGTCCGATGATGGTCTATGGTGATATCAGGTCTCTTACCATTCAGTAACTCCACCGCATCACCGATCCGCGAAAGCTCGGAGGCATCCACGGTGACCGACGTGTCAAATTCAAAGTCCCGTAGATCATCTATGTTCTTGATCAGCGACACGTCTGCCAAATCCTTGTAGAACCAGGGGATCTCTCCTGCTATACACCCCTCAGCAACCTTGCCCAGCTTGCGCAGTAAGAGGACCAGCGTAACGACCGAGCTGATGTCATCCCCATCAGGCTTGATGTGCCCAATCACCAGCACGCGCTTCGCTTCCTTTAGTCTCTCGATCACCACATCCAGACCCTTCTTCATATCAAACTCTCACTTCCTTCTATTCTCTCTCAATGCTCTCACTCACAGATTCACTTCTTGGGGGTCTTCGGGAGAGGGGACGACTTTCCACTCCTGCTCATCCACATCGAAATCAGCAATCTTGTCGATGGGGAGCTTGAGGAACCTTCCCTTGCCTTCTACAGCCACCGCGCCATCTGGAAGCAAGATCTCTCCACTACCAACGAAGGCCCTCTTCTTCTCACCCGTGATGCGCCCCAGTACTCGTAGCTCCGCATCGAGAGGGACTGGCTTACGGAATCTGGTGTGAAACTCCAGAGTAACACCCCACATGTCTTCCCCGTACTTGATCATCCCCGCCCGTCCGATCGTCTCATCAAGGATGGCGGTAGCGATTCCACCGTGCATTCGCCCCGGGTAGCTCTGGTGTTCCTCGCAAGGGTGAAAGATGGCAAGAACCTCGCCGTTCTCCAGTTCGTAGAAGAACGCCTTCAGACCGAGAGAATTCTTCATCCCGCAGACAAGGCACATCTTGCTATTCGGTTGCTTACGCATCACGCGCTGGCCCATTTGCTAACCTCCGGAACTAGAG
Source organism: Candidatus Bipolaricaulota bacterium (assembly GCA_021163015.1). GTDB lineage: Bacteria > Bipolaricaulota > Bipolaricaulia > UBA7950 > UBA9294 > M55B144. The sequence continues at coordinate 2,299 of JAGGXO010000093.1, read as the reverse complement.
CTGGATTATACGTTAAAACGACAGCGTAAGCAGATGAGAGGGGACCAAAACAAGCAAGCTTGGCAAAAGAAAACCGGGGCTCACCGCCCCGACACTTAAGTAAGCTACGATATTGCAGTAGGTAGTGTCAAGGGGGTTAAGGGATCGTCTCTGAAACCACGAAACAAAGTCCGCATTGATACACACAAATCCATCCTGCAAACTACCCGATTAGTTGCTCAGCAGTCGCTCGTAGATGGCCTCGTACTGTGGCACAATCCTCTCATAGCTAAAGATTTCTACCGCACGTTTGCGCGCCGCCGCGGAGAACGACTCCCAAAGATCACAGTCGGAGAGGAGTCGAACTGCGTCTGTTGTCATCTGGTCAACGTCACCCACCGAGGCAAGGTACCCACCAACACCGTGCTCGACCACCTCGGGAATTCCACCGATATTGCTTGCGATAACAGGGACTCCACTCGTCATCGCCTCCAAAGCGACCATGCCGAAGCTCTCACTCTCACTCGGAAGAAGAAGCAGGTCGGCTTTCTTGAGGATGGGCGCCACGCGATCGACCACCCCAAGAAAGGTCACCTTATCGCGTACGCCGAGTTGTGTCGCCAGCATTTCTGCCACCGGTGCCTCCGGACCATCTCCCACTAGTATCAACTCTGCATCTAGCTTTGTACAGACGCGGGCGAAGATCCGGATAACATCACCGATTCGTTTCACCGGCCTGAAGTTTGAGATGTGTATCAGCGTTGCTGGGTCTGTGTGACACTTGCGAGGAATACATGGAGGAACTTCGTTCTCGTATCGCCTAGGGTCGGTGAAATTGTAAATTACATCTATCGGGCGCGTGATCCCAAACTGGCTGCGGGTCTCACGTTCCAGATAACGCGACACAGCCGTCACCGCATCTGGTTTCTCGATTGTCAGCGTTGTTACTGGCTTGAACGAAGCGTTATTCCCAACCAGGGTGATATCGGTGCCATGCAGGGTGGTTACCACCTTCAGATCTCTCTCCGAAGCGATCTGCTTGGCAAGGAGCGCCGCGGCGCCAAACGGTATAGCGTAGTGCACATGGAGTATCTGAAGGTCCTTCATCCGCGCGACCTCGACCATCTTGGAGGCAAGGGCCAGGGTGTAAGGGAAGTTCTTCAACAACGGATACCGCTCGATTTCGACCTCGTGGAAGCTCACACGTGGGGGAAGTTCTCCCAGTCGCAAAGGCGTTGCGTAGCTGATGAACGCAACCTCGTGGCCTCGTTCCGCCAGGTGCCTACCGAGCTCACTGGCGACCACGCCGCTGCCACCGTGAGTTGGATAGCAAGAGATTCCTATGCGCATTACACTCCTCCTAGAACGATGAGAATTTGAGCTTGAGCGGATCCTCGACCTCCAACACTCCGCGAACGAGGAACGCCTCCCCGTATTTCTTTCCGATCAACGCCCCGTAGTGTGCCATGCGGCTGCGAATCAAGCGGCCTGTTGCAGGGGAGGTGAGCCTGGTCTCAGGATAGCTGGGGTTTACAAGGCTGAACTGCGAAGCATACGCTCGGATCGCTTCCATCTTCCGCTCAAACTGCTCGCTGATATCAACAATGAATGACGGGGAAAACTCCTCCCAGCCCATGTAGTAGAGGATCTTCTCGGGGCGGTAGCTCGCCTCCCCGGTGACATAGCGCGGGAGCCCCGCAAGAAACGTTCCCTCGTAGACGATCTCGCTTGCGTGCACATGATCGGGATGTCGGTCGCGAAAATAAGGCAGGAGGACCAAGCGCGGGCGAAAGCGGCGGATCACCTCCACTACCTTGTATTTCGCCTCCACTGTGAGTGCAAGGCTCCCATCAGGCAGAGCAAGATTCTCACGCGCAACAGCACCAAGGATGCGCGCGGCTTCGCGTGCCTCTTGTTCTCGCACGTCAGTTGTCCCCCTAGTTCCCAGTTCGCCGCGAGTGAGATCTACGAACACGATCGACCTGCCGGCCTCGACCAGTTTGGCGAGCGTTCCACCACAGCCAAGCTCGATGTCATCCGGGTGCGCGCCAAAGGCAACCACATCTACGTCAGTCATCATCCTCCCAAGTAACCACACGATGATGGCTGCTGTCAAGTTCGGGCAACAAAACCAACCTCTCCACGAACTGAGGCCCATGGCGATTGATGAAGTGCGGGAGAGGGAAAACACGCTCCTGCAGCCGCCCTCGTGGCAGAATGCTGTTTCGTAGCCGCTGCAGGGCGCCCAAGGAGAGGCCATGCTTGGCCAGATTGGCGCGCAGGGTGCGCTTCTCCAACCGATCAAGGGCGCGCAACGCGG
>JAGGXO010000144.1 GCA_021163015.1 Candidatus Bipolaricaulota bacterium | reverse complement strand
CGTACAAGTCGCCCAGTACCCGGCGCGCAAACGTTGCCGGTGTTTCCGGCCCCTTATTCACGACGGAATACGATCGATCTCCTTCCTTGTGCTCGGATTCGGGCAGGAATCGATGCCAGTTTTCGATTAAGACTTTACCGCTCTGCAGATGATGCCGGTACTTCACCGGCACGAGGTCAAACTCTTCAAAATAGTTCCCTTTGGATTCAGGGCGGAGCACCTGAAGACGCTCCTTAACGGTGAGGTTAGGACAGACCACAAGCACGCCGTTTGGATACTCACGACTGTTGGGATTGGATCCTCGATTGCAGAATGCCCATGCAATAAGCATTGCCATTACTACCGTCTTGCCTGATCCTGTCGCCATCTTGCATCCCAATCGGCGCAGAGGTCGGAGCGAATCGCCGTTCGGATTATCGCTAAGGCTTGGGAAGTAGATACTCTCCGCCGGCGCGAAAGATGGTCGCTCCCCTTGTAGCAGTCTGCGAAGGTCCTCGTCACTCAGTGCGAAGTTTCGGAATCCTGTGCGGCTTGACTTCCCGGGGATGCGCAGCTCAGCAAGATAGATCATCGTTTCCACGGATTCCTTCTGGCAGAAGAACAGCCGCCGAGGCAGATCAGCACTTGCCCAATGCCGTAGTAGCTCGCGCGTAACCGGCGATGCCCCACGATACCCAGAACTTCGCCAGCGTTTTACATCCTCGCGGAGGAGATTCACAAGGGTCAAATCATCGCGCTGCTCTTCAGCAAACAGGCTAAGTTCGCTGGGGTTAACCTTCTCCGTCTTGTACCAGTAGCCCGCTGGGCGGCGACCTTCCAGTTTGCTTGCCTTCCCGGTTTTCGGATCGTACCACCAATAGTGGGTCGGTTCGTCGTACGGATTGCAGATGATCGGACTCTCGACCGGCTGGATCGGGATATCACCCTCACCGTTTCCGTTTTGTCGAGCCATCAGCTTTCTCCCTTGTCATCGGCCAGTCTGTGCACACACATCACTTCATTCCCGCGTGGGTCGATCACCTTCACTGCCACACAACGGTACTTTCCCAAAGGGAACGGAAGCGACTCCGTTCCACTGAACACCTCAAAGGCGTCTTCATCAATCACCCCTTTGAGTGCCTTTGCGAGCTTCTTCCACGCTGACTTATCGGGGAAGAACGCTTGCGTGATACAGAACGTGCGGCCGTTGTAGTCACCGTCGATGAACCAGGCAGCAACCTTGTTGGCTCCAGTTGAGGCAATGCCATTGGTCACCGGATCGTAGACATCGACACCCTCCATGACCACTTTGTACTCGTCGTTCTTGTCTGGGCCGTCGATTCGAGTCCGTGGCTGACCGAACACTGTGAATAGCTGACTTCCCGGTTGTTCCTTAAGCAGGCCATTCATCCCTGGATTGACATCTGGTCTCACGTGAGCCGCGTGCACCCGTAGGTGTGGATTCTTAACCTCTTCGATCACCGCCTGTGCTGGACCATCGAAACTGAATCCCGCGATGACAAGGTCGTCGTAGCCCATCCGATTCGTAGATCGAATCACGTCTTCCACCATCTTTGCTGTGACCGGTCCGTACTGGGGACCGAATGCCACGGCAACCGTTGCTCGCCCGTCAGGATCGGGATCTTCTTCACCGTCAGATACCCAACGGCCATCTGCATGCAGGCCCGGTTCACCGGATTCCAAACGCTCAAGGCGGGTGAAGGTATTATGTTTGTTATTGGGAAAGGTAACCCCATCCATGCGCAGGTAGCGAACCATCTGGTCAAGGTAGGCATCGAGATTCTGCGCTTCGTGTTCGACCCGTGTTTCGACCATGCGAACCTCGAACGTTTCCTCAAGCTCTTCCGGCTTACCTCCAAATAGCCCTTCGTCTTTGACTGTTGTCAGTGTTGGCTCACCAAGCGACATTTCCGGGGGTTGAACTGCTTCCACTGTAAACGGGCCGCTCACACGCACCACGCCTCTTGTAATCTTTGGCTGGTCGACCAGCTCCTCTTGCTCAGCATTGGCAACGATGCAGGCATTGACCTCATCCATCTTTGCCCGCCATGCCTTACGGTACTCTGTAACTGCATCTTGGAGGGATTGCGGCCAATCTGGATCCGTGTCGAACGGGAGCTCCCAGTGTTCCCACTTACGCCCTGGTTCAGGGAGCTTCCATCGCCGTTTATCGGCATCGGCGATTGCGCGCTTGCCTTCCGCTTTTTGCTTGACGAGCAGCTTACCTGCAAGCTTTTGACGCAACTCATCCGAAACCTCAGAAAGGGCAGCGTTACACTGCTCCAGCTTCTCATCAAGGATCGGTTCGTGCTTTTCGAAGATCGGATCGAGATTCGTATTCTGAGCGATCGACTTGAGAGTGATATGCGGGACGGTCTTGTAGACAAGGCCACCAGCCACACTTGTGGATTTGCCTTTCAGTTCGTAGTAGCCATACTTAGCGGTGAGGAGCCGCTCACGAGCAATAGCGATTGCCACACGGCTCGTGTCGATCGTGATCCAGCGGCGGCCCCATTGCTCAGCAACGAAAGCTGTGGTGCCGCTTCCGCATGTGGGGTCCAGAACCAAGTCGCCGGGGTCTGTTGTCATGAGAAGGCAGCGCGCGACGACCTTCTCACTTGTCTCGACAACGTACTTCTTGCCCCCACGTTTCCCAGAGATGCTAGTGTCATTCCACATATCATCGAGTTCCATGATTGGGAAGTCCTTGAGGTAGCGGATGTACGCGAGCGAGTCCTTCCGGCGATAGAGTCGGGCAGCTCTGGCCAAGCGTATCATTCCATCTGGGTATTCAGCCTTCCAGTGAGAGCTGGATCCCGGACGAAACTCCTGCCCTTCGAACTCAAACGGAGTCTCCCTATTCGCACCCCCCTGGCTGATCGTGTTGTCGAGCCTGAATACTAGCTTCCCCAACTCAGTTTGGTCGTGGACAATGTCCTCTGCAGCAGCAATTGGCAGACGTACTCCGCTTTGCAGCTGAATATGGCGGTAGTCATCACTTTTAAGCGTTTCTCGGCTCTTCTCAATGTACAACTGCCTGTACTTCATGCAATCCACGTCACGTGCATACCATAGGAGATAGTCTCCGGATCTGCTCAGCGTGTTTGTGGCCAGCCCGCCCGTTGTTGCAAAATGGATCTGGGAAACGAAGTTCTTGATTCCGAAAACCTCATCAAGAACTGCACGGATAACATGAACATTCTCTTGTCCCATTTGTAAGAACAAACTCCCACAATCAGCCAGCAGCTCTCGTGCAACGATAAACCGATCCCGCAGATACGTGAGATATGAATGCACCCCGAGGTGCCATGTATCGCGGTAGGCCTTGACCATCTCTGGCTCGCGGGTAAGGTCTTGCTCCCGATCCTTCACTTCACGGTTCCCAACCTCTGGTTGGAAGTTGCTCGCAAACTTGATTCCGTACGGCGGGTCCATGTAGATCATCTGCACCTTGCCGGCAAGATCCTCCCGGCGGGCCAGCGATGACATCACCTGCAGGCTGTCTCCAAGGATTAAGCGGTTTGTCCACTCGATATCGTGCTGGTAGAACTGCACTGCCTCTTGATACTCCTGCTCCGGATCGGCAAACAACGACCTCTCGATGTCCTGCCTGGCAGCGACTTTTAGGATCGCCTGCGCACTCACCCGCTCGTGAATGTGCAGTGCCACCGGATCGACCTCGAAGAAGCCTTTTTTGTGTTGCTCCTGTTTTCCCGTCCATTCCAACCATGGTTCGTGATCACGCAGAGCATCGAGCAGAAGGTCGGTCTCATCGCTTGTTAGCGGCCTCCTCTGCGCTTCATGGACCAAATCGATGATCTTATCCGGCAGGCCAGTCGGATCAAAGCGCAATGCCGGTGAGAGCCGAGGGCTGTACGCATATTTTGCCTTCGGAAGGAGCGGCACAACCCCCTCCGCCGCGATCTTCGCCGGCGGATTGTTCTTCCGCTTTGCCTCCGAATGCCGATAGTCCTGAACCTCTTTCTTCTCTAACTTCTTCCGTGCCATCACCCCTCCTAAATCAAAGCGTCCTCCGAATCTTTAAATAAAGGTATCTTAAAAGGGTCTTTGACGGCAAGGGCTGGATTGTAAAATCTCCCGTTCTCGTCTGGAAAACACGAGACTGCAAACCGTCGGTGCAAGTCCTTTGTTTGTAACCAGGGGGGCTTGCGCGTGTCCTCAATCCACCGTCCCACCGTTTCCGCAAGGGCAATCTTCGCCTTTTGCCCGGAGCTACCTGTAATTGCTTGAGCAATCGCCGATGTCAAAAGATCCGCCAGTTGTGTGAGCTCGCACTCTTCTTGCATTTCCTCAGGTGTTTTAGCTGGATCCGAGTCAACCAATAGAACCTGAGGATGTAACAGATGTATCTTCGGATACGCGTTCGGCTTTTCTCGACGTTTTCTGCCAATACTACGCAAAATTTCAGCGGGAATATATTCCAAGAAATTGTCCTCTTTTGGGCGTCGCTTTGCATCTGAATAGATCTTGAGTGCTATACGCCCATATCGTGCAAGAAACCAAACAATAGCGCTCTCAATCGACATCCGCATGAAACGATTGTATACGTGATACGGTTGGCTGAAGCGATCGTGGTCGAAAGCGGAAGAATACGTATCGATCGCCAAACAATAGTAGAAACAGAAATTAGACAGCCGCGATGCATAAGCATTCAGCCAGCCCGTAGCACAACGGCCTTTGGGACCCCTGATATGCTTCTGAAGCTTAACATAGTGTACTTCTTTCCAGTAACCATTCTGACCGCGAACTTCTTGCAGTAATGAGAAAGTTTCTCCTTGTTTCATGGCTGGAACAAAAAGAACACCATGTAGCAACCACCTATCGCCACCGCCCCGTTTATACGTACCGCTTTCGTCATGATACATGGCGAAAGCAACTTCAGGGATTTCCCCAGTGTCAAACAACGCACGTTGGTCAACCATGAGGATTACTTACCATATGAGTGGTTAGCCAAACAGCCACACCGAAAGCATCGTTCTCGGTCATTGGCATTCTGTTAGAAGTCGATAATTCCAGAGCTTCATCCTTTCTATCCGGTACATAGGTCGCCCATTCGCTCACCATATGTCGTCACCCTCAGCGTAGCCCTGCTCGTTGTCGATGTCCCAACCAAGGGCTTTGAAGAACGGATCGATGAACTCGCGACGTGTCTCGGTCTCGTTGTACGCGCTACTGCAGTAGCTCTCGCGATTACGCTCGAATCGTTCGATGAGATCGATGACTTCACGTG
>JAGGXO010000128.1 GCA_021163015.1 Candidatus Bipolaricaulota bacterium | reverse complement strand
GTGGCCGACCCCGCGGACGCAAGGTGGCCTGTAATCCATGCTCGATAGAGACCTCGCCTTGCCACTGCGCAGATCCATACGGCGCTTGCCTATTGACACTCCGGCGCAGAGAAGCAAGGTCTGATTCCAACAAGGGTTGATCAACATACTCGCCCCAATCTACCGGGAGCATCATGGTGGGACACGGGTCAAGTATCTCGGCATGTGCCTTACCTATCCGCGCTCGGTGTGATGACCACCGCCAATCAGCTGCAGAATCGACGAGCCCGGCTCGCACTGGGTTCCGCTCCACATAACGAATCGCGATGAGCAAGTGGGCGTCCCGCTGGATGAGGAAGCTCTTGTACCTTCCTTGCCACACGTGCCCACTCGTCCCTCGACGCTGATGGTACCGGCGGACATGGCTGGTTAGCAGCCACTGCATAAACCTGCTTAGCGCCTCACCACGCTCGGGCTGCATCACCAAATGAAAGTGATTTGGCATCAGACAATACGCAAAGATGTGCACCGAGTAGCGATCTTTTGCCTCTTTCAACAGCGCTACAAACGAGCTATAGTCTGCCCCGTCGTCGAATACTCTCTGCCTCGCGTTCCCGCGATTCAGAACATGGTAGACACCGAAGTTAACCAATCCTCGCTCTATTCTCGGCATGCTATACTCCCGCTACATCTGTGGTGAAGGGAGGAATCTGCTGGGATTAAGTTCCCTTCCAATGTGTTCGTAGACGAGATTATAGCATAACCACCCCAGCGAGAGAAGAGAAGATGGAAAAGTAGCCTGTCCCCTTTTTTTGATGGTAACATGGTACTACAATTAGAGTATCATGTCGGCTAAGGGAACACTGAAGATTCCCCGGCCACTATACGAGGAGCTGAAGGGTGTGATCGATCGATCAAGCTATCGCAGTGTGAACGAGTTCGTTGTATACGTGCTGCGCGATCTCGTGGCCGAGCAACCAACTCATGTAAGCATAACTGGGCTTGCACAGAAGGAGATCGCGATCATCCGTGAAAGACTGCGCAATCTTGGCTATCTGTGAGGGAACGCTTCGAAGTTCTAAGTGCTAGGTTCTGGGTCCAAAGCTGGTGAGGAGCTGTTCTAAGTTCTAGGTACTAAGGAAAAGCAATGGCAATCGCCAAATTTGAAGACATAGAGGCATGGAAGGCGGCACGGGAGCTGACGAAGTCAGTCTACAAGGTCACTTCCGATGGTCGGTTCGGTAAGGACTACGGGCTACGAGATCAGATTCAACGAGCAGCTGTCTCGATCATGGCCAACGTGGCCGAAGGCTTCGATAGCCAGAGCAATAAGTCCTTTCTTCAGTTTCTCGGCTACGCTCTCCGGTCAGCAACCGAAGTTCAATCACACCTGTACGTTGCTCTTGATCAAGGATATGTTGCACAGGATAAGTTCGATGATCTGTACCAACAGGCGACTCAGGCGAAAAATCTCATCCATGGATTCATGCGCTACCTTCGCAGTACTGAACGTAGAACGTAGAACTTAGAACATTAAGCATAGAACTTAAAGGAAGGAGATACGTTATGCAAGAAGGGTTTGTAATCTGGTTCACTGGTCTCTCCGCATCGGGGAAGACGACGCTCGCCAAAGAGGTTGAGCGCGAGCTGCGTGCACGTGGAATGCGCTATGTGCAGCGACTGGACGGCGACGTTGTGCGTCAGGATCTTACCCGCGATCTTGGCTTCTCCAAGAAGGATCGAGACGAGAACATTCATCGTGTGACGTTCGTGGCGGAGCTACTGAGCAAGAACGGTGTCGCGACGACCTGCTCGTTCATCTCTCCCTACCGCAAGGCGCGGGAAACAGCGCGTGTTCGTTGTCATAACTTCGTCGAGGTGTACGTGCAGTGTCCGCTAGAGGTGCTGATCGAGCGCGATCCCAAGGGGCTGTACAAAAAGGCCCTCACTGGGGAGATTAAGGGATTCACCGGAGTCGATGATCCATACGAACCGCCGGAAAGCGCAGAGATAGTGGTGCACACGGGACAAGAGACAATCAAGGAGTCAACTGATAAGGTTCTCGCATTCCTGGAAGAGAATAGGCTGATCCCCACAGCCAACGAGAACGCCGCATCAGCCCAGGTATCCGCAGGGGAGGGAAAATGATTGCTCCGCACGGTGGAACGCTTGTTGACCGCATCCCAACAGGCGAAGAACGTGAAGATTGGCAAGAGCGAGCAAGGCAGCTTCCGACAATCGAGCTCGACCTATTCCACCTCTCCGAGCTTGATAACATCGCCAGTGGCCTGTACAGCCCGCTTACCGGATTCATGGACGAGGAGTGCTACAATAGCGTGCTCGAATCGATGCGACTTCCTGATAGGACCGTCTGGCCGATCCCAATCGTTCTCCCAATTGAGGCCGCGATCGCCGGCGTCGTGCATGTGGGTAACACAGTCGCGCTCGCAGATGAGAACGGCATCACATACGGGATCATACATGTGAAAAGCCTGTTCAATCGCGATCGCAAGCGCGAAGCGCAGGCAGTATACGGGACAACCGATGATGCTCATCCCGGGGTGGCAAAGATGTACGCCGAACCGATGAGGCTGATCGGGGGGGAGGTTCATCTTCTCCGCCGTGTCCCCGTGAGCGCCGCTGCTGAGTATCACC
>JAGGXO010000069.1 GCA_021163015.1 Candidatus Bipolaricaulota bacterium | reverse complement strand
GCATCGCTCGCCTGCAGAAGGCGCGCTATGGGAAAGTAGATCTGACAACCACCTGCCTGGAGACAGAAGACGTCATGCCCGCCGATGTGGAGGAGATCGAAGAGGCGCGCGAGGAGGGGATCGTGATCATCCCCGGTCGTTCGCCGCAGAAGATCGAGATCGTGGACGGCAAGATCACCGGTCTACAAACGATTCAGTGTGTGTCCGTGTTCGACGAGGAGCATCGCTTCAATCCACAGGTAAACGAGGATGACAAGCTATTTATCGCAGGGACAATGATCGTTGAGGCGATAGGGCAGAGCGCCGACGACTCGCTCCTAACAGATGATATCAAGGAGAACCTGGAGTACGCTGGTAGACGGATCAAGGTGAACGAGTACTACCAGAGCAGCCTCCCTTGGCTATACTTCGGCGGCGACTTCGTCAAGGGGCCGGACGTGATCACCGGGATTGCCACTGGGCACCAAGCAGCACGTGGAATCGACGCTTACCTGAACGAATCACAGTAGTGTCCATCGCCAGGAGGCGTTTGTCGTCTCCTGGCGAAAACGCCCTCTCGAAGAGCATCTCACTCGACAAGCAACTTGCGATCGATTAACGTGTTCAGTATGAAACAAGTAACGATCTATACCGACGGAGCGTGCAGTGGAAACCCCGGGCCGGGCGGATGGGGCGCCGTATTGCAAAGCGGCGACCATAGAAAGGAGATCTCCGGTGGTGAGAAGCAAACGACAAATAACCGCATGGAACTGACAGCGGCGATCGAGGCGCTAAGAGCACTAAAGACACGCTCTCACGTCGATCTGTTCACCGACTCCACCTACGTCAAGAAGGGGATCACCGAGTGGATCAATGACTGGAAGGCAAATGGCTGGAAACGACGAAGTGGCAAACGCTTTCTGCCGGTGAAGAACGCCGATCTGTGGCGCGAACTCGATTCTCTCGTCGCCAACCACGATATCACCTTCCACTGGGTGGAGGGACATGCGGGGAATGAGGGCAACGAGCGCTGCGACGAACTGGCGCGTAGAGCGATTCCACAGGGGTAGGAATGGCGAAGATATACGCAACCTGTCGTGTCTTTGCAGATGAGATAGCGCGGCTGCGGGGAGCTGGGCACGATGTACAGATGCGTGGTCAGGAGGGTCCAATCTCACGCGACGAGCTCATCAGGAGCATCAGTGATGCGGACGCCATGATCTGCCTTCTCTCAGACAAGATCGATGCAAAGGTAATCGCAACCGGACCACGCCTCAGGATCATCGCCAACCTCGGCGTCGGCTACGACAACATCGACGTTCCAGCAGCACATGCAGCAGGAATCATCGTTACCAACACTCCCGGTGCCCTCACCGAGACGACGGCTGATTTGACCTTCGCTCTTCTCCTCGCTGCGGCTCGCCGAATCCTGGAGGCTGACGAATATGTGCGCAGCGGCAAATTCCTCGGGTGGGAGCTGTTGCAGAAACACCTCGGCCTCGACGTGTTCGGTAAGACGCTCGGCATTGTGGGAATGGGAAGGATTGGCACCGCCGTCGCCCGCCGCGGGCACTTCGGGTTCGGGATGAAAGGACTTTACCACAACCGTCATCGGAACATCGATGCAGAGCGGGAGCTGGGAGCACGATATGTCACGTTCGAAGAGCTACTTGAAGAGAGCGATTTTGTCTGTGTGCATACTCCGCTCACAGAGGAAACGCACCACCTGTTCAACAAAGACTCTTTCCGTAAGATGAAGAAATCGGCGATCCTGGTGAACGTCGCCCGTGGTCCGGTGGTCGATGAGGTGGCACTCGTGTGGGCGCTCGAAACAGGCGAGATCGCCGGGGCGGGGATCGATGTCTATGAACGAGAACCGCAGGTGCATCCAGGGCTTCTCAAGTTAAAGGAACGGGTCGTCCTCGCTCCCCATATTGGGAGCGCCAGTGTTGAGACACGTCGGAAAATGGCTAAGATCGCGGTCGACAACGTCCTTTCCGTCCTCTCAGGAGGGGAACCTCTCAATCCGGTCACTTGAAGCATCCAAGCTGACAGTCTCGAATTCTGATCTCTAGTTCCTCTGCGGCCGCTGAGACGAGCATCTTTGCCACCTTCAGATCGGAGGCGATCTGCCAAGCTACAGCGCAGGGAAGTTGCCCCTCCACAAGTCGCAATCTGACAGTCTCTAGCAGCTCGTCGGTGAGTCGAGACTTCATCTTTTCCACGGGACGCTCTCCCCCAGGATAGCCGAACAGGCCTAGCTGGCAGTGCGAAATCTTGATCGACTCCTCCGTCGCGACGCGCCCGATATCGATCGGCCTAACACCCACCTTCTTTGCAACAGCAAATGCCCGAGTGCAGGGGAGTTTACCATCGACAAGTGCATCTCTAATTACCTCTTTTAAGTTATTCATGTCAGTCAGTATTCTCTCTTGTGTATTCGCAAAGCACAAGCTACCCCTGGGAAAGGCAAGAAATATGAGGTAACCTGACTGTCTGAAGAAGGCTCTGTGCAAAAGGAGATACATGCTGATTTGGACAGGATTTGCTCTTGCCATCGTCTCTCTCCTCTACATCTCTCGGCGCAGCCTCTGGCTGGCGATGAGCGCAGCAGCTATGGTCCTCGCTCTGTTCACCCTGTCTATGAGTGAAATGGTGGAAGTTCTTACGCGCACAATTGCAGATCCGTCGGTCCTCCTAATCGCATTTGTCGTTGGGATCATCCCGCTAATCGGTGGAGCTCTCGAAGAGTCGGGGGAGATGGATCGGTTGGTGGCAAATATGCGTATGGGGAAGAGACTCTTCTTTGCTGTCTCTCCCGCAATGCTCGGGATGCTCCCCATGCCCGGAGGAGCTCTCCTCTCCGCACCGCTGATCGAGCGTGGTGGAGATGGTGTGTCTACTGACGTGAAGGCAGCGGGGAACGTTTGGTTCCGGCATGCCTTTCTGCTCGTCTATCCCCTCGGATCGTCTCTCATTGCTTCTGCAAAGATCGCCTCTATCGGGCTCTATCAGGCAATCCTATTCCTCTTCCCAGCGTTCTTGCTGACGGTCGCTATCGGTTACTTCATCCTTCTGCGTCATGTCGATGGAAGGATGAAGCATGAAAGTGAGTTTTCTCTTGCTGGCCTTCTCGTCCCGCTAGGGATCATCCTATCCGCCCCTTTGATCGACGTGGTGATGAAATCGACGCTACATCTCTCCTACCCCGAGATCGGAACCGCTGTCGGAGTAAGCGTAAGCCTCCTGTTGGCAATGGCAATCGGGCGCATTGGGCCGGGACGATTACCGGCGCTAGCGGTGAAGATGAAGCCATGGAAGTACGCGCTTATCATCCTGGCGATGTTCCTGTTTCTGAACGTGTTCACGCTTTCCGGCTCGCCAGAGATGCTGGCCGGCCTCAACATGCCGCCAGTGCTTCTGTGCATCGTGATCGGGTTTGCCCTGGGAATGATCACGGGGAGGATCCAGGCACCAATCGCCATCGTTGTCCCAATATTCGTGACCAGCCACGGGGCAATCTCTCTTCCCGCATTCGCTGTTACCTACTTTGCCATCTACCTCGGGTACGTGATCAGCCCCGTTCACCCGTGCGTCTCTGTCTCGATCGAGTTCTTCTCGAT
>JAGGXO010000072.1 GCA_021163015.1 Candidatus Bipolaricaulota bacterium | reverse complement strand
CCATAGAAAAGATGTTCATCGATGTTGGCGCAACATCACAGCAGGACGCCCTCGACATGGGCTTTCACATCGGTGATCCGCTGACGATTCACTACCCATTCATCGAGCTACACGACGGTTACGTTACCGGGAAGGCGTTCGATGATCGAGCCGGTTGCGCAGTGATGATCGAGACAGCACGCCGCTTGGCGGAGAAGAAACTTGACATCAACATTGTCTTCTCGTTCGTCGTCGGAGAGGAGGTCGGCCTACGCGGAGCGCGGACGTCGGCGTATCAGATCAACCCCGATCTGGCGATCGCACTCGAAGGGACGATCGGTGCCGATATGCCCGGCGTCCCGCAGAGCAGCCAGCCGGTACGCCTTGGCAAAGGCCCAGCACTGACCGTTGCTGATCGATCAATCGTCGTCTCGCGCAAACTGATCGAGGCGATTGAGAGCGTGGCCGAGGAAGGAGCGATCCCGTATCAGTACAAGCTTCCCACCTACGGGGGAACCGATGCAGGAGCGATCCACACTACGCGAGCGGGGATCCTCGCTGGCGTCGTCTCGGTACCCTGCCGGTTCATCCATTCACCGACATCGACTCTAAGGTTGAACGACTTCGAGAACACAGTTCGATTGATGACGCGCTTTATCGAGCGCCTGCCAGGCCTTCTTTCCTAGCACAGATAGGCTCGACAAGATTCTCAGCGGCGTGGTGCAGGTTGATAATGAAGTCAGCGTGACAGACCGCGCCGCCTCCTATCTCGCGATGATTACCTCCCAATAGGAGCGGACCAGGGGATAAGCATCCTCTCGCAGAGGCGCAAAGAGCGCTGAGAACGTCGTTCAAGTGAGAAGAGCACGACTGTGCAAGCTGTTTCTTAGTGATCTTGGCATCTTGAGGGAGCGGGCGAGAGAGCATTCGCCCTTTACATAAGGACAACAGAAGGAAACAGCGCCAGCAGGTGTGATCCCACCAGCGCTGTTTGATGTGTCCTTGACATCAGCTTTATGTGGCTCAGGCAGAGGAGACGGGCTGTGCATGCTTTGCCGCAAGCTCCTCGCTCACGACCTTGGCCAGCCGCTTGATCCCCTCTTCGATTCGTTCCGGTGTGCCCAGTGAGAATGAGAGACGCATCTCGTTCCTCCCACGGCCATCCACATAGAACGCGTTTCCGATCACGTAAGCCACCTTGTTCTCTAAAGCGCGCGGGAACATTTCCTCGGTATCGATCTCCTCGGGGAGCCTCATCCACAGGAAGAGCCCTCCCTCCGGATTCGTCCAGGTGATCCCCTCATCCTTGGGCATGTACTTCTCCAAGGCAGCGACCATGGCATCTCGCTTGACGTGGTACATCTCGCGGATCTTCTTGAGGTGTTCCTCCATACCGTATTCCTTGATGTAACGCGCGGCGATGTGCTGTGTCAGTTTGCTGGTACACAGGTCCGTCGCCTGCTTCACCCGCACAAGTACGTCCATGAACGGATCATCAGCTATCAACACTCCTAGGCGCATACCAGCAGCAAGGACCTTGGAGAAGGTGATCATCAGGATCACGCGTCCCTCCTCGTCCAGACTACGAATCGATGGAAGGGACTCTCCGGCGAAACGGAGCTGCCCGTACGGATCGTCTTCGAAGATCAGCAACTCCTCTCGTCTAGCGATCTCAAGAAGGCGCTTGCGCTTCTCCAGTGACATGGTGATACCGCTTGGATTCTGGAAATCGGGGATGACGTAGATCGCTTTCATGGTCTTCCCTGCCCGGCGTGCCGCGGCGATCTGCTGTTCCAGGATGTCCAGATTCATCCCGTCATCATCCATGGGGATGGCAATCTTGTCTGCCTCAAATAGGCTGAATGTCTGCAATGCTGCGAGGTATGTCGGTGCCTCGACAAAGATCACATCGCCCGTGTTGAGGAATGCCTTGGACACCAGATCCAAAGCCTGCTGTGATGCGGTTGTCACCAACATCTGCTCCACAGAGAGGTCAAGTCCGTGCGGTCTCAACCAATCCGCGACAGCACGGCGCAGGGTAAGGCTTCCTTCTGTAAGCCCGTACTGAAGGACATTTTCGTAGTGACCACGCAGCTCGTCGGCAGCAATCTCCGCGAACTCATTGTGAGGAAAGGTCTCCGGTGCGGGAAGACCACCAGCAAACGAGATAATATCAGGTTTTTCAGTGAGCTTAAGCAACTCACGGATGGCGGAGCGTTTTGCTCCGGAAGCCCGCTTGGAAAGGTAGTTTTTCATTTATCTCTCCTTGCGTTGCTCGTTGCGCAACGCGCCATATTATAAGCAATTCCGCCCAAGTTCTCAAAGCTAAGGGAGCTCTTTCACGATCAGAAGAAAGCGCCTGATCCCACAATGAAGCACGCCGCCGAAGCGGACGGTGTTTCAAGAAGCTTTGTGAGAAGCACACCCCAAGGGCCGGGAAATCAACCCCTGCAGGGGATTGAATTCGATTCTTCGTGCTCTTTGTCGTGAATTGTCTGCAGGAAAGCCTGTGGACGTTTCAGCCCAAAGGGAAACTCATCTTGTCAGAGTAATAGCGATCAAAAGACGACGCGTTGCAAGAGGGGAAGAAGATAGATAGCTGTAAATGTACCCAAGAGAGCGCCACAGATGACATCCAGTGGGTAGTGCTCACGCATGTAAACGCGTGAAAGGGAAATTGTAATCGCCGCCAAGTAGATGGCAACCTGTATCAGAATGTGCGGGTAGCAAACGGAGATGACCCAGGCAAGGGCAAACGATGTTGTCGCATGCCCGGATGGAAAGGAGTAGTTATCAAGGAACTTGGAGCGAAGAGGAGAAACAACGAGTATCGGCCGCGGTCGAGCGAAAAGTGTCTTGAACATGCGAAATATGGCGATGCTGGCGATCATCGTGCCGACTCCGAGGATGACGTACGAACGATCTATCGGCCGCCCGAAGAGAATCAATCCCAACGCCAGCCCTCCCCACAGGTAACCGTCCCCCATATAGGTGGCGCTGATGAGAAGCGTTGACATCCGCTTCAACCCGGGGTGCTCGCTGATCGTCTGCAGCGTTTGTTCGTCCCAACGCAGGAGACTGTCAATCAGTGCATCAACTCTCTCCATTGCACGCGCCCACACGTTCATCGTTTTCCCTTACTCCGCAGGGCGGGAAAGAGTATCACATCCCGGATCGAACGTGCATCGGTAACTAGCATTGCCAGTCGATCGATCCCAAATCCGATTCCCCCCGTGGGAGGCATTCCGTGTTCTAGGGCGAAGAGGAAATCCTCATCGACACGCTGTGCCTCCTCATCGCCGGCAGAGCGCAACCGTTCTTGTGCCTCGAAGCGCTTACGTTGGTCGAGCGGATCATTCAGCTCGCTGAACGCATTTGCTAGCTCCATACCGCCGATGAACAGTTCAAAGCGCTCCACGATTCCATCGTCGCCCGCCTTCATTTTAGCTAGCGGGGATATCTCGATCGGGTAGTCCTTGACGATGGTCGGCTGAATCAACATTGGCTCTACAAAACGATCGAAAAGGTGCTCGATCATCTTCCCTCGCGACAGTCCAGACAGGTCGATCCCTTTGTCGTGGGCCTGCGCGAGTATTTCTTCAGTTGATGAGCCGTTGATCGCGATCCCCGATCCTTCCTCCACCGCCTCGATCAAGCTGATCCGCTTCCATGGAGCAGAGAAGTCGATCTCATTTCCTTGATAGGTGACGACCATTGACCCGGTGGCAACATGGACGCAATCTCCCACAAGGTCTTCTGCAAGCGCCATCATCCCCTCATAGTCGCTGTACGCCTGGTAGATCTCGAGCGTCGTGAATTCTGGATTATGCGTCGTTGATACGCCCTCGTTGCGGAAGTTCTTGGCTAGCTCATACACACGCTCCAGCCCGCCGATGATCAACCGCTTCAGGTATAGCTCGGGAGCAACGCGCAGATAGAGGTCGATGTCGAGCGCGTTGTGATGCGTAACGAACGGCCGCGCCGTCGCTCCACCGGCGATCGGTTGCATCATCGGCGTCTCCACCTCAAGGAACCCCCTACCATCAAGGTACCTGCGTATCGCAGCGATCATGCGCGAGCGGCGGGTGAACGCCTCCCTCACGTCCTCGTT
>JAGGXO010000008.1 GCA_021163015.1 Candidatus Bipolaricaulota bacterium | reverse complement strand
CCAAGGGACTGATCGACCAGGCCCTTGTGGACTACAAGGAACTAATGGGCGGCTGATCCTGCCGACACAGACGGGGAGCCTTCTATAGGCTCCCCGTCATTTTGGTTTAACAGAAAAAGAGGAGAAATTATGGAGAGCAAGTTCCCGAGCAGGAAGCTCCCGCTACTCGTCCTGCTACCTACCCTGCTCGTTTGCGGAATGTTCCTCTACTATCCGTTAGCGCAAAGCTTCAGCTGGAGCCTCCTTCGGGCCGCATTCATGGGGCTACGCACCATGTATGTGGGGACTCAGAACTATGTGCGGCTATTCACCTCGTCGGCCTACCTCCACAGCATGTGGATAAGCATTGTGTTCGCCGCAGGGGTTGTTCTTCTTGGACTCTCCATTTCACTGGGAATAGCGCTGGTTGCCAACCGTAAGGTGCGTGGGGCGCGAATCTACCGGACCGCTCTCATCTGGCCGTATGCGCTGTCTCCAGCGGTGGCGGGAACGATTTGGTTATTCTTGTTCAATCCCACAGCCGGGGTAGTAAACTTTGTCTTGGAGAGAACGGTTGGGATATCGCCCGACTGGGTCACAAGCAGGAACTTAGCCATTCTCCTGGTGGTTACTGCCGCTGTGTGGAAGAACCTGGGATACAACATAGTTTTCTTCCTAGCAGGACTGCAAAACGTTCCTGGACAGGTGATTGAGGCGGCACGAATCGATGGGGCCGGATCATGGCGTTGCTTCTGGAAGGTAACACTCCCGTTGCTCTCTCCGACCGCATTTTTCCTACTAATTATGAACATGATATATGCCTTTTTTGGTGTGTTTGGCCTTGTGGATGTCCTCACCAAAGGCGGGCCCGCGGGTGCAACGAACATTCTCATATATAACCTATATCGTGATGCTTTTCAGCACAATAAGTGGGGTCTGGCATCGACGCAGTCGGTCATTCTGTTTATCATGGTTGTTGGGTTTACATTGCTGCAATTTAGAACTACGGGAAGGAAGGTGCATTATGGCGGTTAAGAAGAACAGACATGATTGGTACTACTGGAGACCAAAATTCTCCACCTTCTCCACTCATCTGATCCTCCTGTTGGCAGCCCTGATAGTCGCCTCCCCGATCATTTTCGCGCTTATCAAGAGCACGCAAAGTACTGCCCAGATCAACACGTATCCCCCAAGTTTCAGTGTCGGTAGCTCGGCGATGGAGAACTACAAGACCGCGTGGCAGCGCTACAATCTGGGAAGGTTGATGGCCAACACATTTGGCGTGGCAATCAGTGTGATGGTGGGAAAGACTATCCTATCTCTCCTTGCGGCCCTGGCATTGGTCTACTTCGACTTCCGCTTCAAAGGGCTAATATTCGTCTTTATCCTTGTGACACTGATGATGCCCGTTCCCGTACGCATAGTTCCGCTGTTCAAATTCGTGAGCAGTCTCGGTTGGGGAAACACATTTTGGGCATTGACGATTCCGTTCCTAGCATCAGCGACAGGAACCTTCCTCTTCCGCCAGCATTTCATGTCCATTCCTACGTCACTAGTGGATGCGGCTCGCGTTGATGGCATTGGACCGATGCGTTTTCTCTGGCAGATCTTGCTACCCATGTCGATGAACACCGTCGGAGCAATGGCTGTAATTGAATTTGTGTACTTGTGGAACCAGTATCTGTGGCCACTAATCATCATCAGTTCAAACGAGAACCAAATGATCCAGATGGGCGTGAAACAGCTCACAGTGTCAGGGCCTGAGGGGATGGTGCACTGGGGCATCTCTATGGCTGGCGTGGTCATTACCATGCTCCCACCGCTCATCATGTTCATTTTGCTGCAGGAGCAGTTCATGCGCGGATTCGCGCTCACGGAGGAAAAGTGAAGATTGTTGGACACAAGGGTGGGGGGAGCACCGTCCCGGAGAATTCACGCACGGGCCTGGAGCATGCTCTTGCACTGGGATTGGATGCGGTGGAGATCGATGTCTGGCCGACGGCGGACCGCAAGTTTGTGTTGTTCCACGATGCTGATATCGCTCGCCTTACCGGCCATGCCGGCTGGACGATGCATCTTACAAGCGATCAACTACGAACATTGGAGATCGGCAGTCGCGTGTCGACGGAATACGCGGGCGAACGGATCCTCCTTCTCGAAGAGGCTCTCGCCCTGATAGCGGGCAAGGCGGATCTCTTTCTCGAGGTTAAACGCACAAGGCACGAATTGGATCGCTATACCTGGGTGGAGGAGCGCCTTTCGCAAATCTTGCACGAATGTAACGCGATATCATGGACGACCGTGATCTCATTTGATCACCGTAGCCTCTTGAACTTACACGAGATATCGCGTGATACGCGGATCGGGATGCTTTATGCGGGAGAGTGGCTGAGTTTGCGGCAGGAGATCGAGGCACTCAAGCCGGTGGCTCTGCTTCCACACTGGGCGCAAACCACGCCAACGCTTGTCAAGGATGCACACTCAAGTGGTATTGCCATCTATCCCTGGGTAGTCAATAACGACGAATGGATGCAAGAATTCTCTCGCATGGGAGTGGACGGAATAATCACTGACCGACCCGAGGCACTCATCCAATTGCGGCAAGCCGCGGGAAGGACAACTGATAAGACAGAATCGGAGGGTTCGCATGACTGATTGGTATCCGGATGCTGGGCCGGAGCTCTTCTCGACCGAACATCCACTATCTAGGTGTAAGGGGTTTGTATTTGATG
>JAGGXO010000006.1 GCA_021163015.1 Candidatus Bipolaricaulota bacterium | reverse complement strand
TCTTCACTTCAACGCCCCGGTACTTGGGCATGACCACGCGCACGTCAACACCAAGCGCGTTCAACGCGCGCGGTAGAGCAGAAGCTACATCGGCGAGCCCACCCGCCTTGGCAAACGGCGACACCTCTGCCGAGACCAACACCGTATGCATCACAGACCACCTTCCTTAGTCATGATCGCTGAGCACTTTTCATCCGAGCATCTCGTCTCGCACTTAAAGAGCACATATAGACAGGATAGTTCATCTTCGTCCTCTGCTGCAAGCAGAGTCCTCTCCCACAAGCAGATCAATTCACGAGAGGATGAATCGGCCGTAGAAGCAAACCCAGGGATGTCTCTCTTGCCGTGTTTGTTGCCTACAGATAAAGCTGCAATGTTGTGCCTTGCTATCGTGGGATTGGGGGGCTACGCTAATGTTGTGGGATTGGAGGAAGAATGGAGCACGATGAGATCAGACTCGCGCTAGTCGAGGCGATCCGCAAGGCAGAGACGATACTACCTTGCGATGTTGTTGCCGCCCTCGAACAGGCCAAGGAATCGGAACAGGGGCTGGCGCGAGTGCAGTTGGAGACGATTCTGAAGAACGCGGAGATCGCACGGGCCGGATCGATTCCCATGTGCCAAGACACGGGGATTCAAACGTTCATCGTGCGCGTGGGTGTCAGCTACCCCGGCCTTTCTTCTCTACGCGCCCTGATCGTCGATGCTGTTAGTCAGGCAACGAGGGAAATACCGCTTCGCCCGAACGCAGTTCATCCCCTTACCGGGGAGAACACGGGCAACAACGTGGGCGATCACGTCCCTCACATAACGTGGGACTTGATCGACGGGGATCGCTGTACAATCCATGTTCTTCCCAAAGGTGGTGGGAGCGAGAACTGCTCTGCTCTGAAAATGCTTCCACCAGGAGACGGGATCACCGGAGTGAAGAGGTTCATCGTCGATCATGTCGTTGCCTGCGTGGGGAGACCGTGTCCTCCAGGGATAATCGGCGTGGGGATCGGAGGGGGAGCGGACCTGTCGATGAAGCTTGCCAAGCTCTCTCTCTTGCGTCCGGTAGGCGCCCGCCATCCAGAAGCGAGTATCGCCTCTCTGGAAGAGGAATTGCGCGATCTGATCAACGAGAGCGGGATCGGTCCGATGGGGCTAGGAGGGAAGACAACCTGCCTCGACGTACACATCGAGTACGCACATCGGCACCCGGCTTCGCTTCCGGTGGGAATCATCTACCAGTGCTGGGCCGATCGGCGAGCACGTGTGGAGATCGACGCGGATGGAAGGGTCGAGGTGATGTAAGTGGAACGCATGCTCGCTACTCCGATCTCCGAACAGGAGGCACGCGACCTGCATGTGGGGGATACGATCTATCTCACAGGGACAATGTTCACTGCTCGTGACGAGGCCCATTTGATGATGCTCGAACACGGGGCGCCGTTCTGCGTGGAAGGCCTGGCCCTTTATCACTGCGGCCCGGTGGTGAAGCAGGATGATGGTAAATGGAAGATCGTCTCCGCTGGTCCAACGACATCGGCACGGATGGAGATCTTTGAGGAGCGCTTCCTGGAGAGATTCCCGGTACGGATCATCGTCGGTAAGGGCGGGATGGGAGAGAAAACCTTGGCGGCCCTGGAGAAGGTGGGAGCGGTGTATGTCCACTACACCGGCGGAGCGGGGGCGCTTGCCGCGCGGGCGATCAGCGAGGTCACGAACGTGTACTGGCTCTCGGAGCTAGGGATGGCGGAGGCGGTGTGGGCCCTCTCCGTCAAGGAGTTTGGGCCGCTGACTGTCTCGATGGATTCTCACGGCAAAAGCATGTACAACAAGATTACTGGACAGGTTCAGAAGAACCTTGCACGGATTCATTCACAGATCGAAAGGAGAGAAGGATGAGCAAAGAGCGCATCAGCGCGGAGCACATTGGCGCAGAAGAGATGAAGAAGCAGGCAGCGATTCCGGCACAGAAGGCGCCTGGGTGGCATTCGTTCTATCACGGCAAGATCGAGACGGCGCTCAAGTGCGCTGTGACCAGCGTCGACGACTTCGGGATCTGGTACACGCCCGGTGTGGCCGCTCCCTGCAAGGAGATCGAGGCCGACCAGAGCAAGGTCTTCGACTACACGAACAAGGCAAACACCGTTGCTGTCGTCTCCGATGGCTCGCGCGTCCTCGGTCTGGGTAACATCGGGCCGCACGCCGGTCTACCGGTGATGGAGGGGAAAGCGCTTCTGTTCAAGTACTTGGGTGGAGTCGGGGCGTTCCCGATCATGCTCGACACGCAGGACCCAGAGGAGATCATTCAAGCGGTGAAGTGGATCGCCCCAGGATTCGGGGGGATCAACCTGGAGGACTTCGCTAATCCGAAGTGCTTCTACATCCTCGATCGGCTGCGTGAGGAGCTCGACATCCCGGTGTGGCATGATGACCAACAGGGGACGGCGTCGATCACCCTCGCCGGGCTGATCAATGCCCTCAAGGTCATCGGCAAGGACATGAACAAGATTACCTACTGCGTAATCGGAACCGGTTCAGCGAACATCGCCTTTGTGCGCATCCTTCTCTCTGCCGGCGTCCCTGCTGGCAATGTGATCATGGTCGATACCCGCGGAATCCTCCATCCGGGGCGCGAGGACCTGGAAAAGAACCAGGACAAGAACCCGTACAAGTGGCACTACGCGCAGGTGACGAACGCCGAGCATCGCACCGGTGATATGGCCGCTGCCATCGCGGGGAGCGACGTGTTGATCGCCGCCTCCAAGCCCGGGCCAGGGACGATCAAGCAGGAGTGGCTGAGGGCGATGAACAAGGACGCCATCGCGTTCATCATGGCCAATCCCACTCCCGAGATCTGGCCGTGGGAGGCGAAAGAGGCCGGACTACGCATCGTTGGCACGGGAAGGTCGGACTTCCCTAACCAGGTGAATAACTCCATAGGCTTCCCGGGGATCTTCCGTGGCACCCTCGACGTCTTCGCAAAGACGATCACCGACGAAATGGCGATCGCCGCTGCGCACGCCATCGCCGAGACGGCGGAGAAGAAGGGAATCAGCGAGGACTACATCGTCCCCACGATGATGGAGACAGAGGTATTCGTAAACGAAGCCGTAGCAGTGGGGATGAAGGCAATTGAGCAGGGGATCGCGCGGCGTATCCTGACCGAAGACGAACTGCGCCACGAAGCGAAGACGAAGATCCGCCACGCACAACAGGAGACAAAGATCCTCATGGATGCTGGTCACATCGCCCCTCCGCCAAGCGACTGACCAAAGCAGATTACGTGATAAAATCAGAAAGCCGGTCCATACATGGGCCGGCTTTTCTTCTATCGGGGATCTCTCAAGAGGGAAGAGCAAGAGAATTCAGCACGAAAGACACGAAGAGCACTTGAGAGTTGAATCCAAGAATAGAGGCTACGGCTTGGTGCCTGTCAGAGCCATGCGCTGTCACCGACTTGGTACTCTCTGGCAAGCGTAACCATATCCCTTTCTCAAGAAAGCCGTATGGTAACGATGAAGTCGCAGTCTGTTCGCAGGAACTTTCACTCCTCGTGAGTGCTCAAGGGGCTAGGTTTGACCGGCGGAGGTAAGAAAAGTATGATCGTGGTATCATCCAGTAAAGGAGGTCAAAATGAAGTATCGCTGGTTGATCCTGGTAGTGTTGGCAACTCTGTTGGCAAGCTCGATCGCCGTCCTTACTCAGGGGAAGCCTGCGTGCACAATCACGGTAAACCCGAGCGAGTCGATCCAAGCGGCGATCGATGAGGCTCCGGTCGGTGCAGTCATATGTCTCGCTTCCGGAATCTGGACGGAGAACATCAAAGTCGAGAAATCTTTAACACTTAAGGGAACCGGCGCGGACAAGACAACTATTATAGGAAAGGAAGAGGGTCCGGTGGTCTGCATCTCTGCGCATGCGGGAGCGACACAGACGGTTTCAGTCAAGATTGAGGGGTTGAAGATTACGGGAGCGCATGGATGGTGTTTGGGTAATATCTGCGCATGCGGCATGCTAATCCAAAGCTTGGCTCAGGTTATGCTTTCTGATTCTAGCATTTCCGAGAACAAGCGTGATGGTATCGAGCTTACGGGCTCGTCCCAGGCAACAATCTCCAACTCCGTGATCTCCGAGAACGGCATTGATGGCATCAAACTGGAGAACTCGGCCCGGGTAACGATCTCCGGTTCCACCATCTCCAAGAACAAAGTGTTTGGCATTAACCTTGGGGACTCAACCCGAGCGACCATTTCTAACTCTACCATTTCTGAGAATATGGCAGCGGGCGTAAATGTTGACAACGCACAGATATCGATCTCTCACTCTACCATCTCCCGGAATGATGGCGGCATCGGTTTTGCAGGATCGGCTCGGGGCACAATCTCTGACTGCAGCATCTCCAGAAATGAGGGGGGTGGTATCGGGCTTATGGAGTTAGCTCAGGTAATGATCTCTGAGTCTACCGTCTCTGAGAATAGCTTTGGTATCACTATTTTTTTTGGATCACCAGAGGCGACGATCTCTGATTGTAACATCTCCGAGAATAGACATGATGGCGTCAACATCAGTGGTTCAGCCCGGACAACGATCTCTGACTCTATCATCTTCCAGAACAAAGAGTACGGTATTTGCGTTGGGGTGTTAGCGCAGATAGCTATCTCTGATTCCACTGTTTCCAAGAACAGAGCAGGCATTGTTCTTGTAGACTCGGCCCAGGCGGCGATATCCAACTGTGCTGTGTCCGAGAATGCGGCGATCGGTATCGGGCTTTGGGCCTCAGCTCAGGCGGTCATTGAAGGGAACGAGATCATCAAGAACGAAGGCTACGGCGTAGCTTTGTATCAAGGATCGTGCTTCGACACTGACCGTATATTCTCAGGCTACGTTTCCGGTAAAGGCAATATTATCCCCGGCCCAGGTAAGCCCGATGGTAACGATAAAGGCGGGGTCTGTCCGCAGGGACTCTCATTCCTCGTGAGCACGCAAGGCGGTGAACTCGACCGACGGAAGTAAATCAATATACTGTGATAAGAAGGTGATGCTAGTGAAAACAGCACTTCGGGGAAAGTTGAGGTGGGTTTTACCCGTCGCATTGATTATCGCTGG